>CAMYSW010000006.1:0-22174 GCA_947297425.1 uncultured Porphyromonadaceae bacterium | reverse complement strand
AGAACAACGACCCGATTGAAAACTATTAACTATACGTTGCAATATAGTAAATACTTCATAGATAAGTATTTCGATGATATTTAAACCTATTTTGTCAGTTATTCCAAAGATTTTTATTAACTTTGCTCGCGCTTATTGTAGCATTATGAAGTGATTTAAACTTTTTCATCGTTAAGCTTCGTTAAGATTTTGGGGATATTTTCAATATTGAGAAAGGAGCATAGCGGGCTATGCGATTGACGAAATATTGGAAAGATACCAAAATATTAATGAAGATTGATGATGAAGAAAACATATTTTCATTTTATTTAAGATTTCGTAAAAAGTTTAAATCACTTCTATTGTTGTTTATGCAGGCGATGCTTATTTGAATTATGTAATTTGAAGCAATGAACTTGTTTAAACATGTTCATTATTAATGATAGAGTTTCATGATAGTTTCATCAATAAAGTCATTTGGACGTTACTGTGCCTTTATAACGCAAGTTTTTCGGGTGCCGGAGAAATGGAGAGAGTTTTTCAAGCAGCTTGTTTTTGAAATAAATAAGCTTGGAGTGGATTCGATACCCCTTGTTATAATCATATCTATATTCATAGGAGCTGTGATATGTATCCAGATGACTATAAATATCGTATCTCCTATGATTCCGGCTTATTCAACAGGTCTGGCGACACGCGAAATTCTTCTGTTGGAGTTTTCTTGCACAATGATGTCGCTGATTCTTGCTGGAAAGGTTGGAAGTAACATATCTTCTGAGATTGGAACTATGCGGGTGACGGAGCAGATAGATGCCATGGAAATCATGGGACTGAATGCCGCAAACTTTATCGTTTTGCCTAAAATAATCGGATTCGTTCTGTTTGTTCCTGTGCTGTGTGTTCTCTCGATGTTTATGGGCCTTGTGGGAGGTGCATTGGTGGCTCAGTTTACGGATATGATTTCAATGGAGAACTATGTGTTTGGAATCCAATCGTTTTTCAATGAGTGGTATATATGGTATGCTATTATTAAGACCATCTTTTTTGCATTCATAATTACCTCCGTGGCTTCTTATTATGGGTTTTATGTAAAGGGAGGATCTCTTGAAGTTGGTCAGGCAAGCACAAGAGCCGTTGTTTCAAGTTCAATATTGATTCTCCTTGCTGATGTTGTTCTCACAAAACTTTTGTTACAATGATCGAAGCGAAGAATGTGTCAAAATGGTTTGACGGTCAAAGGATACTTTATGATATAAATGCAAAATTTGACACCGGTAAAACAAACCTTATTATAGGTCAGAGCGGCTCCGGTAAGACAGTGTTCATGAAGTGTCTAATCGGGCTTCTGACCCCGGAAGAGGGTGAGATCCTTTATGACGGACGCCGTTTCCGAGATCTTGATTTGGAGCAAAAGAGACAGTTGCGCACCGAAATCGGTATGCTTTTTCAGGGTTCTGCACTTTTTGACAATGAGACTGTGCTCGGCAATGTGATGTTCCCTCTAAAATTATTTAGTAATTTATCTCGGGCTGAGCAACTTGAGAGGGCGCATTTCTGTATTAAACGTGTAGGGCTGGATAAAGCTGATGATAAATACCCGTCTGAAATTTCAGGAGGTATGCAGAAACGCGTGGCGATTGCGCGTGCTATCGCATTGAACCCGAAGTATCTTTTCTGCGACGAACCGAATTCGGGACTTGATCCGCGAACATCAATCATGATTGACGAATTGCTTAGCGACATCACACACGAATACGGCATAACCACAATTATCAATACTCACGATATGAACTCTGTCCTCGGCATCGGAGAGCATATAGTTTTTATTAACAAGGGTCATTGTGACTGGACCGGAAATGACAAGAACATTTTCCGTAGCAAAAGCGAGTCTTTAAATGATTTTGTTTTCGCGTCAAAACTTTTCCGAGAAGTCAAAACTTTTCTTGAAAAAGAATACGAGGCTGGTCAAAGATAAGCATAAAGAAAGTGATCATTAATGATCACTTTCTTAGTTATAGTCGGTTAGCAAATCAGCCGATTGAATATTTTTATAAAGTTAAGTTTGACATCTTGCATCAAGGGAGACCAGCCGAGCTCTTTTTCCATTGAAGTGACGCCTTTGTCAATGAATCCGCATGGATTGATTGCTGAAAAGGCGGAAAGATCTGTAGTTACATTCAATGCCAAACCATGCATGGTGACAAACCTTGTGCATTTCACACCCATAGCGCATATCTTACGTTCATACGGTGTCCCTTTCCCTATCCATATCCCTATTGCATCTTCAACCCTTTCTCCTTTTATACCATATTCAGAAAGCAGTTCAATTATGCAGCTTTCAAGAAGGTTCATGTAACCTTTGACACCAAGATTGTGTGACTCAAGATCCAATATGGGATAGGCTATCATCTGTCCGGGACCATGATATGTTATGTCTCCTCCCCTTTCGATCCTTATACATTCGGCTCCCATTTTTTTCAACCTTGTTTCGTCAGCGAGGAGGTTGTTGGCATTTCCATGAAATCCTAAAGTATATACTGAAGGATGCTCACCAAGCAGAAGATATTCTTCTTTCAAAGGCAGTTTCTCCCGTTTTAAGCTTATCAGTAGATTAAAAAGACGCTTCTGTTCTTCCCATATGTCACGATAATTATTTAATCCAAAATCAATGATTTCAAGTTTCATTTTGATTCGTAATAATTTTTTAGATCTGATAAAACATTGTCAATAAAGGGTTGGAGCTTAAGTGTTCCACTGCGGTGTTCAAGATACCCGGTTTTCTGGATGTTATTGATTAAATCAAGTTGACGATATGCCTCTTCGAATTTTTGTTTGTCACCGCTTTCATATGCTTTAATTAGGTCAAGTGCCATCAACCCTCGCTCGCCTAGGTTCGATTGTTCAATAAGCCATGGAGCAATCTCTAAGACAAGAGGCAAGTTGCCACCTTGGGAAAACATTAAATCTGCAGATTCCTTTATCTTCTTGAACTCATTTCTGAGATTCAGGAATTGTTCGGTGGTGTAGTTATTATATTTGAATGTTTCAATATTCCATGATTCGTTGCGTCTATAGTTTTTGGGAGGGTCGCAGGAATGGATTGCGAAAGTGCCATAAGCGTCAGGGGCACCGGGCATTATCTCTGTGAATGACCTTGTCCAATTATCAAGAGGATTATATGCTGTGGGGTTCCATGCATAATCAGCAACTCCATATATTGCACTTTTAGATGCTTCTCCATTTTCCATTGGATTTGTTTCAATACCGGCAATTGTCGTTGCATCGAGTGTTGAGTCAAGTCCATATACGGGACCCATCAACAGGTTATGACGACAATAATCGCTGACAGGGAAATTCCACCAAACTAATGCAGGACGTTTTATGCGAGAGTTGACAAACTCCATTGATTCAGGTTCTATATCGCCACATACTACTTTGCCTGTCCAAAACACATCAATGGCAGGATCTAACTCTCGTCCGTAGATTGCCAATTGCCCGTTTTCAGAAGGATTAGCCCATCCTTGGTTATAATCTGTCGGGCATACTATCAGATTCTTGACTCCCCTTTTTTTCTTTACAAAGTCATTTGCAATGTTATTCAGTAATGATGCCTGTTTATGGGAGTCTGTGCCATCCCCTTTTATGTCATCAAAAAATATTGCAAATTGTCTGACTCCCAAATCATACATTACGGAGAACTTATTTATCAGACTGTCGTAATCTGCTTGGTCCCATCTTATGTCACCTCCAGGATGTATTGCCCATACAAAATCTATATGATTCTTTTTTGCCCTCTCTGCAAGTTCTTTAATTTTTTTTCCTTCTTCTTCAGGGTAAGGAATACGCCAGTTTGGAGTGCGATGATAAGGATCGTCCTTAGGTCCGTACACATAACTGTTCATTTTATGCCTTCCCATGAAATCAAGTATAGACAACCTTGTTTCATGACTCCACGGGCGTCCATAGAAACCTTCTACCACTCCTCGATATTTCATCGTAGGATAATCTTCAATTTCCATCATTGGGATGCTTACTTTCCCTTTCACGCTTTCCAGAATCTGACGAAGTGTGCAGATACCATAGAAAACACCTGCCTCGTCATAACCCACTATTGATATATTGTTTGGATTAATGGACAGACGGTATGCCCCGTTTTTATTTTTTACCCCGGCTATGTCGGCGGCGTGTTCTCCATGTTTAATACTTACCGGAATCCCATAAGGAGATGTTGGCAATCCACTGAAATCGTTAATGAATTTATCCGGCACGTTTTTAATATCAAGACCGGCCGAACTATTGAGTTCTCCCGTATATGGTCTTTTAATACTTATGGGTGTCGGATTTATTATTATATCTCCGTGATTCAAGATAGATCCCGGAACAGGACGCAAATCCGGTTCATTTTTTTTATTGCCGGCATATATGTTGAGAGAGTGTGCTAATATTCCGGATACTGCCAATACGGCTAAAACCGTTTTTTTCATTTAATCAGAGTGTTTATTCTTTTAATGAAGATGTTTTTCTGCATGATAGCTGGAACGTACCATTGGTGCGCTTTCTATGTGACGGAATCCCTTTTCTTTGCCAATCTTTCCGTATTCTTCAAATTGATCCGGATGGACATATTCCTGAATTGGATAATTGTCTTTTGTTGGCTGAAGATATTGTCCTATGGTCATTATCTGACAATTTGCCTCAATCAGATCGTCCATAGTTTCTATAATCTCATCATATGTTTCTCCAAGTCCGAGCATTATACCTGATTTGGTCTTTATTCCCTTTGATGCAAGATATCTTAACACGTCAAGTGAGCCATCGTAAGTGGCGAAAGTCCGAACTTCTGGAGTCAGCCGTCTCACTGTCTCCATATTGTGAGAAATTATGTCAGGCTGTTCTTTTATTACTATGTCAAGTAAATCATGTCGCCCTTTAAAATCCGGAATCAATACTTCCATTGTCACTCCGGGGCATCCGTTTTTTAGAGCACGTATCATCTTTGCCCAATGCTCGGCACCACAGTCCGGAAGGTCATCTCTGTCTACTGATGTTATGACAACATGTTTAAGCTCCAGGCTTCTTACAGATTCAACAATGTCATCAATCTCTTTTTCATCAAGAGGTAGCGGTTTGCCTGTAGGGACATTACAAAACTTGCAGTTCCGGGTGCAAATGTTTCCTCCAATCATGAAGGTGGCAGTTCCCGCTCCCCAACACTCACCCCTGTTAGGGCACATTCCACTTGAACATATCGTGTGAAGATGTTTTTCATTGAGCAATCCGACTACCTGACTTGTCTTGAAGCCTCTGGGCAGTTTGATCTTTAGCCATTCCGGTTTGCGACGGAAATCAGCTTTCCCGTTTTTTTTGTTGTTATCGTTGTTATTCATGGTCGTATCAGTTCATAAATTTAATGCAAATGTACTCAAAATCTCAGAAGATTCCAATTCAAAGTTTTGCACTTCGATTTGGAATCTTCAATTGGAATCTTTCAATTGTTTTTCTATCGGGTTTGCGTAAAAAGTTTAAACAACTTCCATATGTTCTTTCAAAAATTTTCCGTATTTTTGTATGAAAAATTCCGGAATTATGAAATCTAAAAGAATATTACTGGGTGCTACTATTGTTGCAGCTACTACATTGCAGTGTTTCTCATGGGGACAGAAAGGTCATGACACAGTATGTTTTATAGCTGAGAATCATTTGACCCCAACTTCCAAAGAAGCGATTGAAAATCTTCTCGGTAGCAAGTCAATGGTATATTATGCTAATTGGCTTGACAATGCTTCTCATACGCCTGAATATAGCTATTCAAAGACATGGCATTATAAGAATATTGATGCGGATGAGACTTTTGAGAATGCTCAATTACTTGAATCGGGGGATGTTGTCAGAGCAATTGGAGAGCAGGTTGCAATTTTGAATAACAATGAGTCTACTGATGAACAGAAATCTTTGGCACTCAAGATACTTGTTCATCTTGTGGGGGATATACATCAACCGATGCATATGGGACATCGCAGTGATTTAGGTGGCAATCGCTGGATGGTCAAGTATTTCAATTCTCCTAAAAATCTGCATTCCGTTTGGGACAGCAGTTTGCCTGAATCAGCGCATAAATGGAGCTATACCGAATGGCAACAGCAGATTGATCGTGCAACTCCTGAAGAGGAGGCTGAGATCATTGCAGATGGATCTCCCGAAAAATGGGGTAAGGAATGCTACATGATAGCATCTGAAGTTTATAATACAACTCCTGAAGATTCAAAGTTGAGTTATGACTATATCAGTAAATGGACTCCTACTATTGAACTTCAGTTCCTTCGTGGCGGACTTCGTCTTGCAGATCTTCTTAACTCCATTTTTGATCCGCATTATGTTGGCGCCAACACAATAATTAAAAAAGATTGATTTAAAACTGATTCTTAGAGAATATATTGGACTTTCCTAAACTTAATATACCATATTCTCCTCTCAGATTAAAGGAAGAGAGTGGAATTGTAAAAGTGTTTGATCCTTTAAGGGATAAGCTTGTAGCTCTGACTCCTGAGGAGTATGTCAGACAACAATTTGTGGCTTGGCTGCGCAAGGAGTTTCATTACCCGTCTTCACTGATGGCAAATGAAATAGGGGTAGATATCAATGGAATGAAGAAACGTTGTGATTCAGTTGTTTTCAATCGTGATGGTTCTCCCCTTCTTATTGTGGAATATAAAGCGCCGGACGTGAGGATCACTCAAGACACGTTTGATCAGATCGTGCGGTATAATATGGTATTGCATGCTAAATATCTGATTGTTTCCAATGGCTTGTGTCATTATTGCTGTGTGATTGATTACAGGAACAATACATATCATTTTATTCCTTCAATTCCGGATTATAAAGATTTAAACAGCGCCTTCAGCGCAAATTGAATTATAAAGTTTTGTCAGAAATAAGTTATAATTACCTTGACCTATTGAATCCGCAGCAACGTGCTGCCGTGGTTTACAAGGAGGGGCCATCTCTTGTGATTGCAGGGGCAGGTTCCGGAAAAACGCGTGTCCTTACATATAAGATTGTGGACTTGTTGAATAATGGATTTGAGCCATACAGAATTATGGCACTTACCTTTACCAATAAGGCGGCAAGAGAGATGAAAGAACGTATATCCGCACTTGTGGGGAACAAGATAGCTTCCAGGTTGTGGATGGGGACATTTCACTCGATCTTCTTGAGGCTTCTCCGCGGAAATGCAGAATTGATAGGGTTTAAACCGGGATTCACCATATATGACACCGCCGATTCCAAATCGCTTATAAAGATGATTGTAAAAGAGTTGGTCCTTGATGAAAAGATATATAAGCCTTCTTCCGTAGCATCTGTTATATCAAATGCTAAAAATGCAATGGTTACACCGAAACAATATCTTCAGAACAAGGATTATTATGAAGCGGACAGGAAAGCCAAGCGCCCGATGATAGGTCAGATATACCGGATATATAGAGACCGTTGTCATAGGGCAAATGCGATGGATTTTGATGATATCCTGTTTTATATGAATGAGCTCCTTAGGGACAATCCGGATGTGCGGAGGCATTATCAGGAGTTTTTTAGATATATACTCGTCGATGAATATCAGGACACGAATTTTGCCCAGCATCTGATTGTTTCTCAATTGACCGGAGACAATATGAAACTTTGTGTTGTCGGAGATGATGCACAGAGCATATATTCATTCCGAGGTGCCAATATAAGCAATATAATCAATCTTGAAAAGAGGTATCCGAGATTACGTATATTTAAACTTGAACGTAACTACCGTTCAACGCAAAATATCGTGAATGCAGCTGGCAGTCTGATTTCAAAGAATACCAATCAGCTCAAGAAAGATGTTTATAGTGAGAATGAGATTGGAGCCCCCGTGGAAGTGATCAGGACATATTCCGATATGGAAGAAGCTTATATGGTTGCGAACCTAATATCCGGCTCAAAGCTTACTTGTCATGATTCTTTAGATGACTATGCAATCTTATATCGCACCAACGCGCAGAGCCGAGTTCTTGAGGAGGCATTGCGCAAAAGAAATATAAATTACCGCATATACGGAGGTTTATCCTTTTATCAGCGTAAAGAAATTAAAGATGTAATAGCATATTTCAGGGTGTCTATCAATCCGGATGATGACGAGGCATTGAGGAGGATTATCAATTATCCTGCCCGTGGAATTGGTGAGACTACTATGAAAAAGATTCAGGCTTGCGCTTCAGAAAATGGGATAAGCTTATGGGCTGTTATATCTGATATTGCGGATTATAATGCAGGAATAAATGCCGGAACACAAAAAAAACTGACGGCTTTTGCAGAACTCATAAAGCTTTTCATTGCTGATAACGATAAATCAAATGCTTTTGAGTTAGGTCAGCTGATATACAACCGGACAGGTATATTGACGGCACTTGCACACGATAAGACTCCCGAAAGTATAAGTAAGCATGAAAACTTGACAGAACTTCTTTCCGGTCTTAAAGATTTTGTGGAATCCCGTATCGAGGAGGAAACAGATGCCGATGTCTCGATGCGAGCTTTCCTTTCTGATGTCATGTTGGCTACGGATCAGGATAATGAAGACGATAGCGACGAGCCTAAAGTGACACTTATGACTGTGCATGCCGCAAAAGGACTTGAGTTTAAACATGTATATATCGTCGGTGTGGAGGAAGATTTATTCCCGTCAGCGATGAGTATGGATTCGCTTGCGCAGATAGAGGAAGAAAGACGTTTGCTTTATGTGGCAATCACTCGTGCTAAAGAAACGTGTGTTATCTTGTTTGCAGGTTCGCGTTTCCGAAACGGACAGACGGTGCTTTCACGCCCTTCCAGGTTCCTCTCCGAGATTGACCCCAAATATTTGAAACTTGTTTCCTCTGTAAATATTGAAGATGAGGATTCCGGAAAGTTTATTAATCCGATAGCTAATTATAGTTCGTATAATCGCAGATCAAATCCTTCGGAATCATTCCGTTCCGGAAGATTCTCGGATTATGGGTCTCCTTCATCCCGACCGGATTATGGGCAGCGTGCTGTCAAGGAGCTTAATAAAGTATCCGGTGCTTTGTCAGGGGGCGGTATAAAACCATTACACACGCCTGATGAATTGTCAATTGGCATGAAAATCCGGCATCCCAAGTTGGGTGTTGGCAATATTACTATGATGGGTAATGTTCAGGGAGAACCAAGTATTACGGTGGATTTCGGGGTTACGGGAATTAAGAAACTGCTACTTAAATTTGCTAAATTTGAAATAATAAGTAACAGAAATTAATGCACTTAATTAAGATGAAAGATGGGATCGAATATTCAAACACCATATTATATTGTTTATGAAGACCGCATTCGGCGCAACATGGAAAAACTTAGTCGTGTTGCAAGAGAGGCTGATGTGAAGATTATAATGGCATTCAAAGCGAATGCATTATGGAAAACTTTTCCTATTATTGCTGAATATTTTAAAGCGTCAACAGCAAGTTCTCTAAATGAAATGAAGCTCTCTCTTGAGTTTTTGGGAAATGAGGTTCATTCGTATTGTCCTGTGTATACTGAAAAATCGTTTCCGGAGTTTCTGGAGGGAAGCACACATATCACATTCAATTCGCTTGCACAGTTCAGAAGATTCTATCCTCAGATAAAAGACTACAATAAAGTTCATGCAGACAAGACTGTATCAGCCGGACTCCGCGTAAATCCTCATTGTAGCGTGATTGAAACGGATATATATAACCCGTGCATTCCAGGTTCGCGTTTTGGTGAAAATGTTGTGAACCTTAAAGATGGATTGCCGGAAGGAATCGAAGGACTCCATTTTCACGCTTTATGTGAATCGTCAAGTTATGATCTTGAAAAAGTTCTTGATGCTTTTAAGGAGGAATATGGTCATCTCCTGCCACATATCAAATGGCTAAATATGGGCGGTGGTCACTTGATGACCCGCAAGGATTATAATATCGATCATCTTATTTCTTTGTTGAATAAATTGCATGAAGAGTATCCTGGTCTTCAGTTGATAATGGAACCCGGTAGCGCGTTCACTTGGCAGACCGGTGATCTTGTTACCGAAGTCCTTGACGTGGTTGAGGATGCCGGAATCAAAACTGCCATAATTGATGCCTCTTTTGCATGCCATATGCCGGACTGTTTGGAAATGCCCTATAAACCTAATATTTTAGAGTCTCTACCTAATGATTCCGAAGATGGATATTCATATCGTCTTGGCGGTAATTCATGTTTGAGTGGAGATTTCATTGGAGACTGGAAATTTCCTGCGCCCTTGAAACCTGGAGATAAACTTACTTTACTTGATATGAATCATTACACCACGGTCAAGACAAATATGTTTAATGGGATTAGTCACCCTTCAATTTGGCTTGTCCCGGCTAATGGCGATCCGGTTCTTTTAAGGGAATTTACATACGAGGATTATCGGTCCCGTATGGATTGAAAAAGAGAATGGGACATATAGCAATGTCCCATTCTCTGATTATTCTGACTATTTGGACTAATTGAAAAATAATCATGAAAAAACTCAAATTTTTGTTTTTAGTAGCTGTCGTGGCTACTGTCGGAGTACCTTCTTACGGGCAAGGAACTTTAGAAGACTACAATCGTGCATATGCCGCGCGTCGTAACTTTGGATCTCATAATGTATATTATTCCAATGTCAAGCCTGTTTGGCTTGAGCACGGCAAATCATTCTGGTATGTGAGGGAGACTCCTGATGGTCGTAAATATGTTTTGGTCGACGCTCCTTCCGGGAATAGGCGTGATTTGTTTGATCATGCGAAATTATCTTCCGAATTGTATAAACTTATCGGTAAAAGATTTTCTCCTGATAGCCTTTTCCTGAATAATGTTCAGATGTCTTATAAAGGCGATACAATGCGTTTCAGTATTGATGATAGAAAATATGAGTTTCTTACAAAGAAAAACAAGCTTTCAGTAAAAGGGAATATCCAACCGGCACCTGAAAAGCCACATTGGATGGTTGTTGATGAAGAGAAAAATGCATCTGCCGTAACATCTCCTGATGGTTCAAAGTCAGCATATATAAAAGAGAATAATGTGTTTGTCCGTGATCTGCATACAGGAAAGGAACGTAAACTCAGTCAGGATGGTACAATAGGTAATTATTATTCATCTTGGATATCATGGAGTCCGGACAGTAAGAAAATAACGACATGCAAGATCCGACCCGCAGAGAAAAGGTATGTATACTATGTAGAATCTTCTCCGGCAGATGGTATTCAACCGAAACTTCATAAACAAGAGTATGCTAAACCGGGGGATGAGTTAAGGTTTAAGATACCATGTATATTTGATGTCGAAACAGGAAAAGCTGTAGTTCCTTCTACGGAATTATTTGCTTCCCAATATGATATTTATGGGCCTGTATGGAATAGTGACAGTAAAAGTGTCATTTTCGATTATAATGAGCGTGGTCATAAGGTATTTAGGGTGCTTGAACTTTCTTACGACACAGGAAAAGTGCGTACACTTGTGGAAGAAACATCTGATAAGTATGTTAATTATACCAGATATTTCCGTCACAATTTAAATGATGGCAAACGTATTATATGGATGAGTGAACGAGATAATTGGAATCATCTTTATATGTACGATCGCCTAACGGGAATGCCGTCACATCAGATAACTAAAGGGGAATGGTATGTGCGTGAGGTTCTGAAGGTTGATGAGGATAATGAAAAGATTTATTTTTCTGCAAATGGAGTCAATAAGGATGAAGATCCCTATAATATCAAGTATTATAGTATTGGATTTGACGGATCTGATATGCGAGTGCTGACACCTGATAAAGGGTTTCATAAAGCTTGGTTTTCACCCGATTTTAAATATCTTGTTGATATTGTTTCAACTCCAGTGGATGCCCCTGTGACTACATTGCGCAGCGCGGAAAACGGAGAGGTGCTTTCAATACTTGAAAAAGCAGATATCTCTCGTCTGTTAGCAAACGGCTGGCGTGCACCGGAAGTGTTTACTGCCCCTGGCCGGGATGGAAAAACGGATATATGGGGAATAATTCAACGTCCGTCCAATTTTGATCCTAATAAAAAATATCCTGTTATTGAATATATTTACCAAGGACCCGGTGATCAATATGTGCCTAAAAGCTTTATCTCCTGCAACTATTGGATGGTTCCATTATCGGAATTGGGATTTATAGTAGTTATGGTGGATGGGATGAGCACCTCTTTCAGAAGCCGTGAATTTGAAAATGTTTGTTATAAGAACCTTAAAGATGCAGGAATACCGGATCATATGGCATGGATTAAAGCTGCTGCGGAAAAGTATCTCGAAATGGATATAGATAGGCTTGGAATATATGGATGTTCTGCCGGCGGACAGGAATCAACCAGTGCCCTGCTCCATTATCCTGATTTCTATAAGGCTGCCTATTCTGCATGCGGATGTCATGACAACAGGATGGATAAGATATGGTGGAATGAATTATGGATGGGATATCCGATAGATAAAAGCTATGAAGATTGCTCTAATGTAGCCAATGCCCATCTTCTCAAACGTCCGTTAATGCTTGTTGTAGGAGAACTTGATGATAACGTAGATCCGGCTTCGACAATGCAGGTGGCTAATGCTCTGATTAAAGCCAACAAAGACTTTGAGCTTGTTGTCATCCCCGGAGCACATCATACTATGGGAGAAGCATTTGGAGACCATAAGCGTTATGACTTTTTCGTTCGTGAACTTATGGGAACAGAACCACCTGCCTGGAATGACATTTCTTATTAGTTCATGATATGTGTTTAATGTAATAACTTACTTAAAAAAATATATCGGGGATTGCTTTTTTTAAACTTTTTTAATCGGAGTGTGTCTTATAGATATACTCCGATTAAGTTTTTACTTCATATGGAGACTGTAACAATTAAAATTCAAGGCTATGAGACGAATTATTACATCATTCATCCTCTCTCTCTTTATTATATCCGGAACGGGTGTCGCATTTGCTGACAAGCATCATAAACACCATGATAGAGACCGTTATGAATATCGCCATAAACATGACGATGATTATTACAAGCATATGAAGAAAGCTCATAAGGCTGAGAAAAAATATTGGAAGGAACGCCGCAAAATTGATCGTAAATATTACAAAGACTATGATCGTCAACTTCGAAAGATGGTTGCTTATGCTGCAAGGGGAGGCAGAGATGTTCGAGTATGGCGCGTGAGTGATGACACTTATCTGGTAAAGTATTATAAGGGCGGCAGATATTATACTCAACGGTTATATCCATATTCGGGCAGATATGGCTCTCGAGGTGTCGTAAATATTAATTGGAATCCCTTATCCTCCTGGACTCTGTTGCCTTCGATCAATATTAACATTCCGTTTGATTGATATGGGAGAGATACCATCCATCCGATGCTTCGGATAGAAATAACGAAGAGTCAATAAACAATACACCTGGCGTTTCAGCTATGTAGTCAGAAATAGTGAATGTGTTTACTTTTATGTTAAAAGGGCTTTGGGGTCTTTTTATTAGGATATAATAATCATCATCTGATACATGTATAGTCAAGACCGGAAGGGAAAATGTTGAATCATTTCCTTTCCGGTCTTTCTTATAAAGTCTGCAGGTAAGCATTTTTAGGTGTTTCATAGATTCTTTGCAGGTGTCAGTTCTGTAGGTACTGCCTTTAGAGGTTCTTTAGGAAGTGTTTTTACAGGTTTCTTTAATTCCTTGGAATCAAACGATTTCAGATGTCTCCGTTTGTTAGCTACCGGCCTTTCGTTCGGGATTGACAAAGTGTTGTTATCTTCTGTAAGTATCTCCCCTATTTTAGAATCTTCTGCGAGAGAGTCATTTTTCTCAGAAGACTTCAAGCGATTGTGCAATCCGGGATATCTTTTTTGAGAATATATCCTGTAATATTGAGTACTGTCTATTGGAGTTCGTTGCAATGCTATGCTGTCAAGCCATAATGGTAATGATTGCTTGTCTTTGGCTCTTACATATCCGAATATCCGTTTCACAATGAATGCCGTGTCTGTCTGTAGAGTCATCTCTACTTTTGAACTTCCATTCTGTGTTTGGTATGTATATGACGAAGCACCGTTATCGTAGTCAACACCTAACATCAGGTTACCTTCCGTCAGACCTTTCATTCGCATTTTCCATGTGATCTTGTCTCCTTTTTGAAGCTCATTTATTGGAATGGAGAATGTAACACCATTGGAATTGCTCCGGTCTGAAACAAATAAATGTCTTGAATAAGGCCAGAGATCTGTTGAATTTAAGTCTTGTTCGGTTTTGCCTATTGCTTTACTTTGGCGCAAAGCCAATTCTTGATCAACCTTTGCGTAAAGGTTTGCATAGTCATCAATGTTGCGACCATACCATGTCATGGTTGAATCAAAATCGGCTTTTGAAAGTCCATGTTTTTCGAGTGCCCATTGAACGGCACTGTCTCTGATACTGTCGTTATAATATCCGGAGTTGTGATTTTGCATATATATTTCTGCAACTTCCATATCGGCTATCAAACCGACCATTTCGTTATCTGATAATACTCCTTTGGGGCGCTTGTTGCAAGCACCCCAAAGGATAACAGATACAGATATGAGTATCCGGATATATTTGTTCATTATCATTTATTATTCTTTGAAGAATTGCAGGTATCCTTGTTAAGACTGATAGATTTGAATGCAATGGAGGCATCTTTTGAATAAAAAATGATCAGCAGTGCCACTCCGATACAAATTGAAGAATCTGCAATATTGAATATATAGGCAAAAAACTCAAAATAATTGCCTCCTATGACAGGAATCCAATCCGGCCAATAGAAATCAAAGAACGGAAAATAGAGCATGTCTACTACTCGTCCTTCAAACCATCCCGCATATCCACCGTCTGAAGGACACAATGTCGCAACAGTTGGTGGCATAGGATTGTTAAAGATTTTTCCATAAAATACACAATCGAATATATTGCCTGCCGCTCCTGCCACAATAAGTGCAACTGCAATGACAAAACCTTTGCGTAATTCTTTTAAATCCTTGATTTTTATTATAAACCATATAAAAAGAACCACTGCAATAATACGTCCGAATGTAAGAACAAGTTTGTTCCATAACTCAAGACCGAATGCCATTCCATTATTCTCAATAAATTTTATATGGAACCATTTGGTGATTTCAATATCTTCACCGAGATAGAGATTGGTTTTAATCCAGATCTTGAGTGCCTGATCTACTATTATTACAGTCAATGCGATTATAAGAGCAAGCCATCCGGCAGAAATTCCGGATGACTTGTTCTTCTTATTAAGCGTATGTCCGTTGTCTTGAAGTGTCATTTTCTTGTTACCTTCGCAAGGATTTTTTCACCATCAATATCAAGTTCAACGACATTATCCCCAATCGGGGTAACTACTGTCTTAATCTCATCTGCAAGTACCTGAGCGGCTATGTAATCTTTGAATGAATCAATAGCTGCCGTTACAGAAGGTGTTTCTGTCAATTCAACTTTTACTTTATCCGTAATGTCGAAGTCTGAGGATTTGCGTATGTTTTGAATGCGGTTGATTAACTCACGTGCCATACCTTCGTTTTTCAACTCCGGAGTAAGTGTTACATCCAATGCTACAGTTACATTTCCCTCATTGGTTACAAGCCATCCCGGAACATCTTCTGGAATAACTTCTACATCCTCGATGGTTATAACAGGCTGTTCAGGCAAGGTTGTGAATGTGAAAGAGCCATTCTTTTCAAGTTCGGCAATATCTTTCTGACTCATTTCTGTAATAGCTTTGCCAAGAGCCTTCATTATTTTGCCGTATTTTGGACCAAGTTTCTTGAAGTCAGCTTTCACCCTCTTTACAAGTCCACTTTCTTCATTATCTACAATCTTAAGATCCTTGACATTAACTTCATCAAGCACAATACTTTTGATTTTTTCGATAGCATCGCGCTGTGAGGCATCGATAACCGGAATCAGAAGGGTCTGTAGCGGTTGACGCACTTTGAGGTTTACTTTACGTCTGAGGGCAAGCACATTCGAGGTTATTACCTGTGCGAGACTCATGCGCTCTTCAAGGTCCTTGTCGATTGCGGAAGTGTCTGCCACCGGGAAATCAGATAAGTGAACCGAAGAGTATTCATTACCGTCTTTTGCCGTCGGTGCCATGAGGTCGGCATAAAGTCTGTCGGCATAAAACGGTGCATATGGAGCCATTAGCTGTGCCACGGTCTTGAGACAGGCATATAGTGTCTGATATGCCGAAAGTTTGTCCGTATCCATTTCTCCAGCCCAGAAACGTTTGCGGTTAAGGCGCACATACCAGTTGGAAAGATTGTCATTCACAAATGTGTCTATAGCACGTGCCGCTTTAGTTGGCTCATAATCATCAAGGGCTGTCTCAACATCAATGATAAGACTATTGAGAAGTGAGAGTATCCACCTGTCAATTTCCGGACGTTTATCAAGTTCAACTTGAGTCTCTGTTCCGGTAAATCCGTCAACGTTTGCGTATAATGCGAAGAATTTGTATGTATTGTATAATGTTGAGAAAAGTTTTCTGCTCACTTCACCAACACCCTCTTCGTCATATTTCAAGTTATCCCATGGCTGAGAATTTGAGATCATGTACCAACGCACTGGATCGCTTCCGAATTTTTCTATGTTGCCGAATGGATCGATTGCATTGCCAAGGCGTTTGGACATTTTGTTTCCGTTTTTATCAAGAACGAGACCATTTGAAATAACAGCCTTATATGCAACGGAATCAAATACCATGCCGGCTATTGCATGCAATGTAAAGAACCATCCGCGAGTCTGGTCTACCCCTTCTGCAATAAAATCTGCAGGATATACCTCTTTAGAATCAAGCAGCTCTTTGTTTTCAAACGGATAGTGAATCTGTGCATATGGCATTGCACCGGAGTCAAACCATACGTCAATAAGATCCGTTTCGCGTTTCATGGGTTTACCACTTTCAGAAACGAGTACTATGTCATCTACATAAGGACGGTGTATGTCGATCTTGTCGTAGTTCTCAGCTGTGAATGCACCGGGAATGAATCCTTTTGCTGTAAATGGATTTTCTGTCATTACTCCCGCTTCAACTGAGCGATCGATAAGTTCACACAACTCCTCATAAGATCCGACGCATACCTCTTCCTTGCCATCTTCGGTTCGCCATATAGGGAGCGGTGTTCCCCAATAACGGGAGCGTGACAGGTTCCAGTCCTGGACATTTTCAAGCCATTTGCCAAAACGTCCTGTTCCGGTAGATGCCGGTTTCCATTTGATTGTTTCGTTAAGCTCAATAAGTCTTTCGCGCGCTTGAGGAGTGCGTATAAACCAACTGTCAAGCGGATAATAGATCACAGGTTTGTCTGTTCTCCAGCAATGGGGATAGTTATGCACATGCTTTTCAATTTTGAATGCCTCTCCCGCCTGTTTCATTTCAATGCAAAGACGAACATTAAGGTCTTCCTCTTTTGCTGCCGCGCCTTCATCATATTTGCCATTGGTTGTGAAACGCGGGTCATATGCATTCTTGACATATTCACCTGCATGATGTCCATATCCCTCTATGTTTACGCACTTATCCACAAATTCAGGAGCAAGATCATCGATTAGATAAAATTTGCCTTGAAGGTCAACCATTGGGCGCGTTTCGCCTCGATGGTTAATCATAAACAAAGAAGGTATGTTGGCAGCTTTCGCCACTTTCGCATCGTCAGCACCAAATGTGGGAGCTATGTGCACGATTCCTGTTCCGTCATCGGTAGTGACATAATCACCGGCTATGACGCGGAATGCCGCATCCGCCATCTCTACAAATTTGTCATTGCCTACGGAGAAAATATTCTCCGGATGAGCATTGGCAAATTCTGTTACATAATCAGCGCTATATTCGCCGAGTTTTTCCGTGGGTTTAACCCAAGGCATGAGTTGCTGATAGTGCATTCCGACAAGTTCATCTCCTGAGAAACGGCCAACGATCCGGTACGGAATAATTTTGTCGCCTTGTTTATAGTCTTCAAGAGAAATGCTTTCTCCATCTTTCTTGAAATATGAACCGACAAGGTCTGCAGCCATTACCACAGTCACTTTTTCAGCAGTGTATGGATTGTATGTGCGGATTGCCACATATTCAAACTTGGGACCTACACATAGTGCCGTGTTAGACGGCAAAGTCCAAGGTGTTGTTGTCCATGCAAGAAAACAAGGTTTGCCCCAACCTGTCATCTCCGGTTTTGGATCTTTGATAGTAAAAAGTGCTGTGGCTGTAAGATCCTTGACATCTCGATAACATCCCGGCTGATTAAGCTCGTGGGAGCTAAGTCCTGTTCCCGCTCCGGGAGAATAAGGCTGAATGGTATATCCCTTGTAAAGGTACCCTTTCTTATATAACTCTTTAAGGAGCCACCATACTGATTCTATATATCTGTTGTCGTATGTGATATAAGGATTTTCAAGGTCAACCCAATACCCCATCTTATGAGTAAGGTCGGTCAACTCTTTAGTGTATTTCATCACTTCGCGACGACAGGCGGCGTTATATTCGTCTACGGATATTTTTGCGCCTATGTCTTCTTTTGTGATGCCAAGAGTCTTTTCCACACCAAGTTCTACCGGAAGTCCGTGGGTATCCCAGCCTGCTTTACGCTTCACATGGAAGCCTTTCATTGTCTTATAGCGGCAAATAATATCCTTTATAGTTCGAGCCATTACGTGATGGATACCCGGCATGCCGTTAGCAGAAGGGGGACCTTCGAAAAACACGAATGTTGGGCATCCCTCTCTCTCCTTCATACTTGTCTCAAAGAGTGAATTGGCGTCCCAAAGTTCCAACATCTCTTTATTGATGTCGGAAAGGTTTAGCTGTTTGCTATATTCTTTAAAATTCTTTGCCATCTATATAGTGCAATGTTAATGTTGAGTTTAAAATTCAATACTGCCGGAGGTCGCATTTTTAGAATTTGGAGCCCTTTGCTCCTTTTGCTCCCTTTACACCGCCGCCAAGAGAAAAGATATTCTGATCGTAAGTGAAAGTCTTTCTTTCGATTGATCGTTTCCTTTTCAAGGCAAGCTGAACAAGTTTATCCATCAGTTCCGGGAATGATATCCCGGAAGCTTCCCAGAGATAGAACGAAAGTGAACCGGGAATAGTGTTGATTTCGTTCACATATATACGATTGTCTTTTTCATCAACCATTACGTCAACACGGCTTACCCCATGACAAGAAAGGACACGGAATGTTTCTCCCGCCATTTGACGTATCTGTTCGCTCATGCTTTCAGGAAGATCCGCAGGGATTCTTTTGTCACTTGCCTGCATTCCCGCAGTGGTTTTGGATCCCCCCATATATTTGTCCTCATATGAAAGGAAATCACCTGTCTTGATAGGTTCTTCGCAAACAGATGACTGGTGTTCGTCGGCATCTCCGAGAACCGAGCAATTTATTTCTTTAAGCTGCTCGATCATATGCTCCACTATTATTCGCTGGGAAAACTTTTCCGCATTATCAATTTTTGATATCAATTCCTGACGGTTTGATGCTTTCCCGATGCCAACACTTGATCCGAGATTCGCAGGCTTGACAATGACAGGATAACCTAATTTGTTTTCTACCTGTTCTATGATAGAATCTTTGGAAGATAACCATTGACGGTCTGTAAACCAGACATAATCCACGATAGGCACACCGGACTCACGAAGAATCATCTTCATCGTGATTTTGTCCATGCCGTTTGCACTTGAAAGCGTATTACATCCTGCAAATGGGATGCCAATCGTTTCGAGTACGCCCTCGAAGATGCCGTCTTCTCCGTTAGTGCCATGAAGCACAGGGATGACCACATGTAAGGTGGTCACTATTGGATTGCGTTTGGAAAATATTCCGGTATTGACCTTATATAGGTTGTAATCCCCATATTCAGGGCGCATAAACACCTCTTCGGCATTTTCTACAACCTTCTTCATGTCGCGATAATTGCGGATGTCAAGAAGATTGTCACCTGTATACCATTTTCCTTGTTTGGATATGTATACGGGAGTTATATCGTATTTTTCTTTGTCGAAGGCATTGATAGCCTGCAAGGCTGATATGACGGAGATTTCATGCTCCACGGAGCGTCCTCCGAAAAAAACTGCTACATTCGTTTTCATAATGCAAAATTACTAATTACTCACATATTAAACAAAAAGATTCAAAAAAAACTGTGAATTGATATGTATCCATATAAAAAGTATAGAGTACGATGTGGTCACATCATACTCTATACTTTTTAACACTTGTTTGATTTGAAAATATCAAATAGTGTTGTCACATACTTATGCCATTATTTGCCGTTGATCAACTTGGCAAGTGTATCGAAGAAAGAAGGATCCTCCCCTACTGTGATATTGGCTATCTTGCCTTCCGGGCTGATTATAGCCTTGGTCGGAAAACCTTGAACTGCATAATCGGAAAGGATGCTTGTGCCTTCCGGGTTGTATACGTTCACCCATGGTAATTTATACTTTTCAACACCTTTGCGCCAGTTTGCCTCAGGTTCGTTGCAATCAACTCCAAGAATCTCAAGTTCGGGTTTATACTGCTCGTAAGCATCCTTGAGTTTCGGGAAACCTTTGATACACCATCCGCACCAGCTTCCCCAGAAATCAATGATCACCCATTTGCCACGGAAGTCTGACAACTTAACGTCTTTCCCCTCAAGGTTCTTGAGCGTAAAATCCGGAGCCATCACGTTGCCGGATTGAAGTTCCTGCATTTTCTTTTCTGCTGCTATGGCTTTCTCTACATATGCTTTCTGACCCTCTACGATAGGATAAAGTATTCCGCTTTTCAATGTTTCATCAATAGATGTAAGACCGGTCATGAAGTCTTCGCCGTCAAGACTCAAAAGGGCATAGAGTGATGCCGGGTCAGACGGATTTGAAGCTACATAATTCTTGAATAGCAGATTGTAATCTTTTTGAGCGGTTTCCATTGCTGCCTCATCACGTGGGTCGGCTTGTGCTGCTGCTTTATATTTCTCGAGAATAACACCTGATTCCTTTTTCAATTTCGTGATACCGTCCATCAGCTTTGAGCCGGTGACAACATAGTCGATGGGATTTTCTGAAGCTATTATTACAGCGAGGTTCTCTCCCGGTGCTGCGTAAAGGTCAACACCTTGACGTCCTCCGGATGTCAGGATCATATAACGTGCCGGACCCGCCGGGTCTATATCAAATTTCATTACACCGCCTATCGATTTGAGTGTATCGACAGTTGGTGTAGGTCTTTCAGCTCTTGGACGCACCATGTCGGAAACCAACATGCGTTCTACCGTATATACGGTGTCCGCTTTCCCCTCTGGAAATTTCACGGTAACATCTGCTGACGCTATTGCAGGGATTGCGATTGCGGCGGTTGCCGCAAGAATTAATTTTTTCATTGTTATTATCTTTTAGTTATACTATTCAACTTGTTGATAAGGAGATTTGTAAACTCATAATTTTTTAACCCCCATTTGGGCGTTATCACCTTGTCTGGGGGTGAGCTCGCTAAAAATCTTTCGATTGCGATATTTGACGGTACTAAATTAATGATTTTTATGCATAAATCAATATAATTTTCCACTGAAAAAGGATATACTGTTAATTTTCTTTGAGTAATCAGTTTTTCAAGCCGTGTACCCTTTAATACTTGAAGATGATGCATCTTTATTGACTCTATTGGCAGTTGTGTTGCTCTCTTAACTGTTTCAAGCACCATATCCTCATCTTCTCCCGGTAACCCGGCAATGAGATGCAATCCTGTGGATAATCCTGCTTCATGAAGTCTTATCACTGCATCTTCTACATTGTGCCACGTATGTCCTCTGTTAATAACTTTCAAAGTCGTGTCATGGCTTGTCTCCGCACCTATTTCTATTATAATGGTTTTTTCATCATTAAGCCGGGAAAGCATGTCAATTACCGACTGAGGCAGAGTGTCGGGACGTGTCCCTATTACCAGACCGACAATGTCTTCAACGTTCATAGCCTTGCGGTACATTTTCTCCAGCTCCTCTGTTGAACGTCCGAATGTGTTGCTAAAAGATTGGAAATATGCAAGATATTTCATCTTCGGATACTTTTTTTTGAAAAAAGCTTTCCCCGCATTTAATTGCGCAGCTATGTC
>CAMYSW010000005.1:0-22827 GCA_947297425.1 uncultured Porphyromonadaceae bacterium | reverse complement strand
ACATGATAGGCGCCGGAGTGAACGCAGTGCTTGCACCCCTTTTCCTTTTCGGATTCAATTGGGGCATACGTGGAGCTGCAATAGCTACAGACATCGCCATGCTCATCACGGCATTCTTCGTTATGGGTCATTTCTTCAATAAGAAGAATACCCTCCATTTTGTAAAAGGGACTTTCAAACTCCAATGGAGGGTCATCCGCAGTGTGCTCTATATCGGTATGGCTCCATTCCTTATCAACGTTGCCGGATCTTTGATCAACGCCATCATAAACAACACCCTCTACAGCTATGGCGGAGACAATGCCATTGCTGCCGTAGTGGTATTCAACAGGTTCGTAACCATATTTATATTCATTATCATCGGCATTTGCCAAGGCATGCAGCCGATTGTAGGTTACAACTATGGCTCCCAACGCTATACGCGGCTGTTCCGCACTCTATGGCTTGCTGCGGCAACGGCAGTTGTCATCTCCACGATAGGCAGCGTGACAGGGGCATTATTCTCCCGACAGATTGCATCCATGTTCATGCAGGATGAATCCCAGATTGCATGTGCTGTCAACTGTCTGCATTATACAACCATGATGTTCTGGATAGTAGGATTTCAGATTGTTGCCACCAATTTCTTCCAGGCTCTCGGCATGGCGGGCAAGGCGATATTCCTGTCACTTACACGTCAGATAATATTCATGATTCCATTGCTGTTCATCTTACCGCCGGTTATGGGACTGAACGGAGTCTGGGCGGCATTCCCGGTAAGTGATACGGCAGCAACAATAGTGACAGGGTTATTGCTATTCTTCCAGATCAGGAAAATAAATAAACGTAATATATCTATTTAGGAATTAGAAGCTGTTTAAAATTAACTTTTGTTTTTAAATAGCGTCTTAGAATGAGTATACCCTGGTCATATACTTAACGCCAAAACCTCTTCCGCAATTTTCCTGTTGTTCGACAGGCGAGGTATCTTCCTCTGTCCACCAAGCTTACCATTCCCTACGGAATGCAGCCAACGGTCAAACACACCTTTGGGGACACTCACAATCTCCGGAAGATCAAGGAATATGTTTTTACTGCGTTTGGCGTCATAATCAGAATTTAGTTTACGCAATTCCGAATCAAGACGCATAGCGAAATCATTTATATCTTCCGGTTTTCTTTCCCATTCCACAAGCCATTGATGCCTGCCCCTGCGATCGCCTTCTGCAAAAACCGGAGCAACCGTGTAATTAACAATCGAAACGCCTGTCTGCTTGCACACCTGAGCGACCGCACGTTCGGCATTCTCCTCCATCAATTCTTCCCCGAAAGCGTTTATAAAACATTTGGTACGTCCTGCCACGCAAATCTTCACGGGTGAAGTCTCACATACCCTCACCGTGTCACCCGTATGATAACGCCAAAGCCCGTTGCTCGAAGATATCAACAGCTCATATACCTCGTTCTTCTGAAGATCCCATATTGGCAGGGGGAAAGAACCGGGATTATTCACAGGTATAAATTCATAGAAGATATCATTATCTATAGTAAGCAACATAGATCTGTCTTCAGGATCATTCTGAACTGCAAAAAAACCCTCTGACGCATTATAATTCTCAACATAGTGCATCTTTGATGGATCCGTAAGCCTGTTGTATTCTTCACGATAAGGTTCAAAAGATATGCCACCATGAAAGAACACTTCAAGATTCTGCCACGCTTCCGACAATGTATCGACACCACGGGCTTTTACAATCTCTTTAGCAACTGTCAAGAACCAGGAGGGAACTCCTGACATGTTGGTTATATTGGCATTTTTAGCTGCAGAAACAAGAGCCGGCAACTTCTCCGACCAGTCAGAAAGCAATGCAATACGCTTGTCCGGCACCCGAAAAAAATTCATCAACGGATTTATCCTGTTGATCAACGTGGCGCTCAGATCCCCCACCTTAACATTGCCTGTATTCAGATTCAACTCATTGGCAAAAGAACCGCCAAGAATCATACCTTTCCCACTGAAAAGTCGGCTATGGGAGTTAGAGCGCAAATAATGGGCAACACTGTCTGTCGCTCCTTTATAGTGACATTTATACAGATTATCCCGTGTGATAGGGATATATTTGGATCGTCCTCCGGAAGTACCTGACGATTGGGCATAATTACGGCATACACCCCGCCACAACACATCTTTCTCACCACGTATCATACGCATCACGTCGCCACGTATTATCTCGTAGTCACCAAGCGGCACACGCCGACAGAACTCCCCGTATGGATTCTTCATCCCCGCAAACTCCGAGAAGCCATAGCGACGTCCTACCTCACACGACGACGCGCGAAGAAGCAGCGAGCGCAATTGGTCAAGCTGCACGTCCTTGCCCGCAACACCCCAAGAATCGGTGCGTTGCGCAACCTTGACGAAATATGGCCGCATGAGCGGAGTCAGATCCATTTGGTTTATAGTTTTCGGTTTTCAGTTTTCAGTTTTCAGTTTTCGGTTTTCAGTTTTCGGTTTTCGGTTTTCAGAATTTTACGCAAAACTCCGAAAACTGAAAACTTAAAACTGAAAACCTTCATCCCCTAAATTCATACAAAATTAATAACATATTCCATTATCTTCAAGTTTAATTTCATTTATCATCAATTTTTAATAATTTTGTAATAAAATACACTTGGTTTAAGAAGCTGAATCAAATCATGACAAGTATTAATCTAAAAAAGCATATTCCGGTAATAGTTTTCATATTGTCTTTGTTTTTTACAGGACGCGCAGAAGCACAAATATTGGGAGTGGAACATCAGAGAGGATTCACAGACTCCCTGCGCAACGAATTAATAAACGCCCCGTACTTCGGTCTGTTCAAGGATAATTATTTTACAGTCGGAACCTCCATAGGTCCCAAACCTACCCGACAGAACTCAGATGTTAAGTTCCAGATCTCGATAGCACAGCGATTAACCAAGACCACGTTGCCCGGAAATTCGTTCATATTCCTCATGTACACTCAGAAAACATTCTGGAATATATTCGAAAAATCCCTACCCATGCGCGACCTGAACTTCAACCCCGGTATAGGATGGTCAATACCGTTCTTTTCAAAAGGCAGGTATGCGGGTAAATTCACACTGCTTCTGGAGCATGAAAGTAACGGACGAGACAGTATACAGTCTCGCAGCTGGAACAGGATCACGTTTTCAGGTTCCACGATAATAGACCGCTGGCTAATGGTGCATGCAAAATTCTGGATACCTATCATAGACGGAGAAAACAACCGGGATATCTTGAGATATTGCGGTATATGTCAAGGTGGAGTAGCTGTTACAACTCCCGACAAAAAATTCGGATGGTCTCTGACATTAGTCAAACGTATGGGATGGAACTTCAATTTCAATACCATTTTCGAATTTAACTGGCAAATACATGCAAAATCAAATCAGTATCTCTTCCTGCAATATTATAATGGCTATGGGGAGAATCTCCTTGACTATAACCAGTTTCATTCCCGGCTTAGGGTCGGCATCGTGATCAAACCACGATTCTTCTCGGAGTTTTAAACATGTTAATCAAATATTCAAGAATTACGGATCATGAATTACGAATTAACAGAATGTCTTCCCTGGATATTTATAGGAATTGCGCTTTTGCTTTCCCTCCTAACCATATTCGGGTTTGAGCGTCCGCTCCTGTACGTTGGTTCTTATCGGGAAAAAGAAGAAATCGATAACTACAAAAGAACTCCTAAAGTCTCGGTAATCGTGTATTCTCAAGTGGCGGAAGAAGAACTGCTGAATTATCTTTCGTCACTATGCGAGCAAGACTATCCCGACTTTGAAGTGATCGTTGTCTGTGAATCGACAGCAGAAGGCAGCGATATGCTGACGGAAAGCTGCACCCGCCATTTCAAAAACGTATATGTCACTTTTATCCCTCCTGGTTCTCATAATTTGAGCCGCAAGAAATTAGCACTCACTCTCGGTATGAAAGCCGCTAAAGGAGATATCGTAATAACCACTGTGGCGAATGCCAGAATACATTCGGGGTCATGGCTGTCGGCGCTTATTGCACCCTTCCGAGGCGACAATGCCGAGACGGTAGACGTGTCACTTGGCTATTCTCACTTTGATTATTCCCAGATGAAAGGTTTGGGGAAATGGTATCGTGAATTTGTTGCCCAGCTCACGGATGCAGGATGGATCGGATACGCAATATCTGGTAATCCCTACAGGGGAGACGGTAATAATCTTGCGTTCAGACGTAAACTTTTTTTCGAGCATAAAGGTTATTCCCAAAGCATATATCTACATTCCGGTGATGACGATCTTTTCATAAATGAGATAGCAACACCCGAAAACACGGTCATGGTGCTCGAACCTCAGTCCATACTGTCAACCGAATGGGGAGATGCATCCAAACGAATGTGGCGGGCACGGAAGGAGCAATACGACTTCACTTCACACTGGCTGCCTCGCGGCGCATTCCTCAAGGCGGGAGCCGCTTCTGCAACCAGGTGGGTGATATTGCTTATGTGTATTGCAGCAGGCTTAACAGGATATATATTCTCGGAAAAACAGAATGATATAAACTCCTTTATTCCGGCAATCGCGGCGATAGGATTATTACTGATTTTTCAGCTGTCCGAGATTTTGATATATCGCAAAGCTGCTGAAAAGATGAAAGCCACAAGATTATGGTGGGCATTACCGATATTCCGTCTTGCCAGACCGGTCCTCAATTTCCTTTTCCGCCTGCGCCATCGCCGCCATCGCCGCTATAACTACACATGGATGAGATAGACGCAACAAAAGAACGAATGATAATTTAAAGCTACCTAAGCAGCTGTTAAAAATAAAAGAAATGACACTGTATCCCAACCTTATTCTCGACGCATTGAAAAGCGTCAGATATCCGGGCAACGGCAAGAGCCTTGCCGACAACAATATGATAGAGGATGATATCCGCATCGATGGCAATAAAGTATCATTCTCTCTGATTTTCGACAAACAGACGGATCCCTTTATCCGTTCTGTTGTTCGCGCATCGGAAGCGGCAATAGCTTCTGCAATTTCTCCGGATGTGGATGTCCGGATATCCGTCAAGACGCGTACGGCTCCGGCAGCTCCCAAACCGGAAGTATTGCCCGGGGTAAAGAATATTGTCGGGGTGAGTTCTGGCAAAGGAGGGGTAGGCAAATCTACGGTAGCGGCAAATCTCGCGGTAGCGTTAGCTTCCAAAGGGTACAAAGTCGGGCTTCTTGACGCTGATATTTTCGGACCATCCATGCCAAAAATGTTTGGTGTTGAAGACGAACAGATTTACATGGTTCACAAAGATGGACGAGACTGGATAGAACCTATTGAAAAATATGGTGTTAAAATGCTCTCTATCGGCTTTTTGGTTGATAAGGAGAAACCTGTGCTATGGAGAGGCGGCATGGCAAGCAACGCGCTCAAGCAGCTGATCACCGATGCATGGTGGGGAGATCTCGACTATTTCTTAATTGACATGCCTCCCGGCACAAGCGACATTCATCTCACACTCGTCCAGACTCTTCCCATAACCGGAGTCGTAGTGGTAAGCACCCCTCAGGAAGTGGCACTCGCCGATGCCAGGAAAGGTATAGCGATGTTTACCGGAGATGCTGTCAACGTTCCAATCCTCGGATTGGTTGAAAACATGGCATGGTTCACACCAGCCAAGCATCCTGATGAAAGGTATTATATCTTTGGCGAAGGCGGTGGCGTGAAATTAGCGGAAGAACAGGGTGTAAGCCTTTTGGCACAAATCCCATTGGTTATGGATATCCGCAGCCATGCAGACGACGGTGCCCCTGTTGCGCTTGAACTTGAAACCAATCCGGCAACGGCAAGCATTGAGGCACAAGCCTTCGGATCTCTTGCCAACAACGTAATTGCAACGGTAGACCAACGCAACGCCTCCCTTCCTCCAACCTCCAAAGTAAATGTACAATAAGAAGTTAAAAAGCTCAGGTTGGCAAGCAACCTGAGCTTTTTAATTAAGTTATCAATTTCTATCCGTTGAATCGCGCCATTGCATGATAATCATCGCGGGGTATGTCTTCAGATTCCGGTTCAACGAGCTCTCCATCTTGAGGAAGACGGAAAGACAGGAGCTTTATTTTCTTACCCCTCGAAAGCCATTGTTGCTCATAAAAAGTTTTTATAGACGAAACAGGATCCGCCAACCCGGAGCCATATAGGTCGTCTGTATTCATAAGCACCTCAAATCCATTGATTTCCACAAGGCGACGGGTATATTCATAAAGAAATGGGGAATCCGTTTTAAGATTGACTATGCCTCCATTTCGGAGCAACAACCTATAAAGATTCAGGAAGCGCGTGGATGTTAAACGTTTACGTGGCTTTTGCATCTGCGGATCTGGGAAAGTTATCCACAATTCTTCCACCTCCCCAGGGATAAAGAACTTGTCTATATTCTCTATTTCCGTCCTCAGGAAAGCTGCATTGGTTATTCCTTCCTCCTCTACAGTCTTGGCGCCACGCCACATACGCGCCCCTTTTATATCGACACCTATATAATTTCGCGCCGGATCGCTTTTGGCAAGCCCGACAGTATATTCACCCTTTCCGCAACCCAACTCTACTACAATCGGTGCTTCCCGCTTAAAAAAATCAACATTCCAGCTTCCCTTGTGTGGGAAACCGTTCTTTATAAGTTCTTCTCTCGGATATTGCAGAGCACACGCAAATTCTCGCATCTCCGCAAATTTTTTCAATTTATTTTTTCCCATTACGTAACCTTACTCAAATAATAAGTTTTTAAGGAACTGCCTAAATTTAAGCAATTTCTTAGAACGATCTATTTCATTATTTTGACAATCTTTGATATGCCTCCTGCCGTAACACGCGCCATGATTGTTTTTTCTGCAAACGGACCTGCTGTGCAAACATATGTGTCAGGTTCCGACAAATGAAGCAAGATACCATCCAATGAATATAAGGCAACCTCTTCAATCAACCTGTCGGATCTAACTTCTAAATCCCCATTCGGCAAAAGGCATATATCAATCTTCACTTTTTTATCCTCAATGTTATCAACACCGGAGACAGAAGCCTTTATATTAAAATCCTGCCAAACCGGAGCCTCCCTCCATACCTTTTCCGTATCTTTATCAACAATCAATGAGACTTTGCCGACATCCACACCGGAAAACGCCTCTACAGAACAAACCGGCACATCATCTCCCCTGCCCGCAACCGAGACGGCTCCAAGGGCAAGCATATTCCTGAAAGCATTTGCTTCTATCACCCTAACGGAAGCGTCGATCACTATCGTATCAGCCATTATATTGGCATACGCCCCCTCCCCGATCGTCTCACCTTTGATTAATCCGCCGGCAGCGGATATCCGGCTGTTCGCTACAGCTAACGCAGGACTGTTGGAATACACGCCATTAAACTTTTCAAGGAATGAACAGTTGAAAAAAGTTCCTTCCCCGATTTCCGCACCATTACGCACCGTAACCTCTTTAAGTGCTGACATTGCTGCTAATGCATAGTCTCCTACAATCCTGACTCCGGAAAGATCCAAAACCTCAAGACCACTCTTCATGAAAGCCCGGTTATCAACCATAGTTACAGTCAATGGAAGTTCTACTTTTTTTAAAGCTTGACAACCAAAGAAACATTGCTCCGGAATTTCTTTAACAGATGTATAAGAAAGATCAATCGAAACAAGAGATTCACAGCGATAAAACGCTCTCGCCCCTATGTAAGAAAGAGAAATCGGAAGTTTTATTGATATCAAAGGCGTCGCGGCAAAAGCAGCCTCTCCTATCTTGATCAGGTCAGTGGGTAATTCCACCGATTTAACATTCGTTGCAAAAAACGCATATGGGGGCAACTCTCCATCTGAAAATTCAGTCCTCCCCATATACTTTGAATCGGACAGGATTATCCCTTCAACCTGCAAACCCGACATATCAACGGTCTCAACAGATGACGGCAAATATCGCAATGAAGCAAGGTCAAGAGAAGTTGCCACTCCGGTCAGTTTCAATTCTGCTGGACGCTGAATCGCCATGTCTTTCACAAAACCCGGCAATTTGCCAGGCTTGAGAGCCACCGTAACGGCATCCACACTGAATGCCACAACCAGAAGCACTATCAACGTTCCAAAGCTCTTCAACAGGCTCATTCCTCTTAATTGACAACCAACACCTTTCCAACTGTAGAGAATCCCTCTCCGTCCTGAGCACCTGAAGCAAGCACATAGTAAACACCTCCAGGCACACGTTTGGAATTAAGATTGGTCACATCCCAACGAGCTTCCCCTCCGGCAGCAAAACCGACCTCCTTGACCAGACATCCTCCGGCATCCACAATCTTGACAAGTGCATTATCCGCCAACCCTTCTATCGTAACATATCCGAAATAATCGGGACGCACAGGATTCGGATAAACCACAGCCTTGCTTTTTGAATCTCCACCCGATGCTGTAGACAGAAATAACTCCGCCAATCCCTTATCGGTGGAAATCATCATTGAATTATTATCCGGATTATAACAGATTCCATATACTATATTGTCCGGGATTTCCGAATTATCGGTGGTATAACTTCGCAGCACCTCCGTGCCGTCAGCAGAAGTTATCACAATGCCTCCCCCTGTACCGAACCATTTACGTCCTGAGGGATCAGTAGTGATACAATTTACACTGACACCGTCAAGCAGGTAATCCGCGAGATTAGTTCCGTCATTACGCGACACCTTGATCCTGTTTACACGTCCTGCGGTCTTCATGATTTCAGCAGGACGAAAATTTATCACACCTTTGTCAAGACCGAGCCACACCAAACCGGAAGAAGTATCCTCATATACCGACATGATGTAGGAATAATCCACTATCGACCCATCCTGATCTGTAAACTCCTTTATGTCTACACGCTCGTCATCGCCTTGATTATCAAGCGTTCCTTTATGGTCTACAAATATTGGCAACTCCCCCCATGTACCGGGTGTGTACATAAGTATATTTTTTGAAGCTGCATTCTTAAATGAAATAAGCCGTTGGTAGTTTGAACATGGAGCCGTTGTAATCCTCATTTTTTTCAAAGGCTTGAAATTTTTAGAATCAGTTGTTGCAAGACGATCCTCAGGGGTCCAATACCAAAATTCCACCTCGCTCTTGTCATTTTTCCAAAGATCATAGTCATACCAAGCTGTCCACAGATTTCCATAATTATCGAAACAGGGAGCTGTAAACGAACATAGCATTCCAAAATTATCGAATACGCGTTGCACAGCCACGAATCGATCCCCCATATTGCCATTATCATTTTCCCTTCCAAGTCTTAGGGAGTTCCCTGGATCGCTCAAGTCAAGACGCATCAACCCATGTAAAGCCGATCCGCTATATACATGATTCGGATTCTTCGGATCAACGGCAATCCCCCTCGGATTCCATTGCTCGAACATCAACGACGGAGACTTGTATGTAGCAGAGACTGAAGCCCATGTAAGACCTTTTAACGAAGATATAAGATCTGGCGTGTTAGCTTCGTGCGACATAAAACTATGATTAATTCCATGATTCCGGACCAACAATCCATAGTTAGGATGATATGTCATCTCATCACACTTATAAGCATTCGAAGAATTCGGGAAAATACCCTCCTTATTTATTACCCATTTTTTATCGCTGTCAATCGATTTAAGATAAATACCTTCCCGCCATCTGGGTATCCAATATTCTTTCAAATCCCATGATGCAAGCTTGGTATCTTTATCAGAGGCGTCTTTATCATAAGAAACCATATTAAGATCCTCGTCAATGTTCCATATCTTGTCAAAACCGGAAACAGTAACACCGTTCTTATTCGATTCAACAGATTTTATATAATATTTAAACAATAGCCGATCAGAAATCTTACCGTCATTGTCCAATGAAAGACTCCTGATTTCTCCATCCCAGCCATAAATCTGCGAAATAATAATCTTATCGTCAGAGAGCCTTATAACCCTTTCGACATCACGATACCCCTCAACCTGCTTGAATTGATCAAATTTCCAGTCTGACACCTTCCCCGAGTATAGACATTTTTCATCGGCAAGGACAATATTGTCATTCATGACTGCTATCCCTTTAAAACCTTTGTTGAAATTGCGTGTATACAATATTTCTCCTTTAGAGTCATCAATAACCACATATCCAAAACCGGTTGCTAAAAACACCTGATTATCTTCTGAATTGAACCATACACCTCCAACCGTTTTTGAATACTGCGAATCGGCGAGTTTCAAACCCGGAATATTTACAACCTCCCCATTATCATATAAAAGATCAATATTTCCATTGTCATATACAATAAGCATATACCTCTTCTGGAAATTATATTCCGCGATCTGAAGCACACTCTCAGAAAGTTTATTCTGTCTATTCAGCCAGATCAATTCATCTCCATCTTTTTCATAACGGAATAAAGAAATCGCCTTCTTGCCATTATCTGCCGTAGTTGGCAAATACAGCTGACAATTACTCAAGAAATAGACATAGTCAGGAGTGTCTACAACGCGTTCAATATCTCCGTCAAAAGTAGGATGCAGACGCCACTGCTCGGCAAATGCGGCAATCGGCATCAATGCTAAAAGGATATTTAATACTATTCGTTTCAATTATCATGCTGTTATTGAGTCAAAAAATCTGCAAGCTTGCGCATCGCCCTGCCACGATGAGAGATAGCATTCTTCTCTTCAGGTGCCATTTCCGCAAAGCTGCGTCCAGTCTCTTCTGCAATGAATATGGGATCATAACCGAAACCTCCCTCCCCATGAGGCTCAGTAGAGATCTTGCCGTCTACCCTGCCTTCAAACGTTATAGTCTCACCATTGAGGATAATGGCTATCACGGTAACGAAATGTGCCTTGCGATCATCCTTGCCATCCATCTCACGAAGCATTTTGTTTACATTGTCGGCAAAAGAGCAATGCTCTCCCGCGTAACGTGCACTATATACTCCGGGTGCTCCGTCAAGGGCATCAACCATCAAACCGGTATCATCCGCAAAACAGTCAAATCCATATCTTTCTTTCACCCACCGGGCTTTAATCAATGCATTTCCTTCCAAAGTATCCGCAGTCTCGGGAATATCGTCATGACATCCTATTTCCGCCAACGAAACCACCTCAAACTCACCATCGAGAATGGCACGCGCCTCCTCAAGTTTATGCTGATTGTTGGTTGCAAACACCAACTTCCTTAATGCTTTATTTTCCATAAGTAAGTGATCACATTAAACACATATCATAAACGCAGCTATTTTTGAAAGATTTTCCTGTGTTGATAAAGGAGCAATGCGGGCATTGCGACTGAAGAAACACGGGAAAAGGTTTAAAAAGAGCAAGTTGATGATATGTGAGATTAAAATCATGTTATTATCGTTTTAATGGGATTACTTACTTATCTATTTAATAACGAATCAACCTCCCTCCTTATTATCATACAGCAACAACTCGTCATACAGCAACAACTCTAACCTACTGTCACGACAAAGCTACCCTACCCGAGAATATAAAGTTGCTGGGTTCTTGTCACCCCAAAAGCGCTTAACAGTTTAATTTTCGTTACTTACTTATTTTTATTAATTTTGCAACTTACATTACATTGACACATTTTTACCGATTATGGAATACAATCATAAGGAAATTGAAAGCCGATGGCAAAACTATTGGCGCGAAAATCAAACTTATAAAACCGTTGAGAATCCCGACAAGAAAAAATTTTATGTCCTTGACATGTTCCCTTATCCTTCCGGCGCCGGGCTTCACGTCGGTCACCCGTTGGGATATATAGCAAGTGACATATACGCACGCTTCAAACGTCAGAATGGCTTTAACGTGCTCCACCCCATGGGATATGACGCTTACGGGCTTCCCGCAGAACAATATGCCATACAGACAGGTCAACATCCGGAAAAAACCACATCGGAAAACATCACACGTTATCGTGCCCAGCTTGACAAGATAGGTTTCTCGTTCGACTGGAGCCGAGAAATCCGCACATGCGATCCTGAATATTACAAATGGACTCAATGGGCATTCATGCAAATGTTCAACTCTTATTACGACCTTGACATGCATAAGGCTCAGCCTATTACCAAACTTATTGAGCATTTCGCTGTTAACGGCAGCAAGGGTATAAACCCTGCGGCAACAAAAGAAATCACATTCACTGCAGATGAATGGAACGCACTTTCTGAAAAACAGCAGCGAGAGAGATTGATGAATTACCGCATTGCATACCAAGGCGAAACGATGGTGAACTGGTGTCCGGAACTGGGCACGGTGCTTGCCAATGACGAGGTGAGCGAAGGGCTTAGCGTGAGAGGCGGATTCCCGGTTGAACAGAAACTGATGAATCAGTGGTGCCTGCGTGTATCGGCATATGCTCCCCGCCTTCTTGATGACCTGAACGGTGTTGAATGGTCGGAGTCTCTCAAAGAAACACAACGCAACTGGATCGGACGCTCAGAGGGTGCAGAAATGCGCTTCCAGGTTTCAGGGAAAGATATCGAGCTGGAAATATTCACTACCCGCGCCGACACCATCTTCGGTGTCACTTTCATGGTGCTTGCCCCGGAATCGGCATATGTTGCGCAGCTTACCTCTCCGGAACAGAAAGATGCTGTCGATGCTTACCTCAATGAGGTTAAACACAAGACCGAACGCGAAAGGCAGATCGACAAGAAAGTGTCGGGGGTGTTCACCGGCTCCTATGCAATCAATCCTCTTACAGGGAAGGAAATTCCCGTTTGGGTCAGCGACTATGTGCTCGCCGGTTATGGCACCGGGGCAATCATGGCAGTTCCTGCACACGATTCTCGCGATTATGCGTTCGCACGCCATTTCTCACTGCCCATTATTCCGCTGATAGAAGGAGCCGACGTTTCTGAACAAAGCTTTGATGCCAAAGAGGGCAAGATGATCAATTCCTGCGGACCCAAACTCGATCTCAATGGACTTGATGTGAAAGAGGCAATAGCCAAGACGAAGAAATTCATTGAAGAGGAAGGCTTGGGAAAAGTGAAAGTAAACTACCGTCTTCGCGATGCAATCTTCTCACGCCAACGTTACTGGGGCGAACCATTCCCGGTTTATTATAAAGACGGAATAGCCTACCTTATGGACGAGTCGGCATTGCCACTACAGTTGCCTGCCGTTTCAAGCTACCTGCCGACAGAAGACGGACAGCCTCCTTTAGGTCGTGCGGAAAACTGGACAACACCCGAAGGATATCCTATCGAACTTTGCACAATGCCCGGCTTCGCGGGATCATCGGCATATTATCTCCGTTATATGGACCCTCGCAACAATAATGCATTGGTAAGCAAGGAAGCTGATGAATATTGGCGCAACGTAGACCTATATGTAGGAGGCGCCGAACACGCCACCGGACACTTGATATATTCCCGTTTCTGGAACAAGTTCCTGTACGACCTCGGGATTGTTGTTGAGCCGGAGCCGTTCAAGAAACTCGTGAATCAGGGTATGATCCAGGGACGTTCAAACTTTGTATACCGGATAAAGAACACAAACACTTTCGTGAGTTTCGGACTCCGCAAGGAACATGACACTACCCCCATACGTGTGGATGTAAATATCGTTTCCAACGACGTTCTTGACACCGAAGCGTTCCGCAACTGGCGTCCGGAATATGCTGATGCCGAATTTATACTTGAAGATGGGAAATATATATGCGGATATGCAGTGGAGAAGATGTCTAAATCCATGTTTAATGTCGTTAATCCGGATGATATCGTAGAGCGCTATGGAGCGGACACGCTCCGCCTATATGAAATGTTCCTCGGTCCGGTAGAGCAGTCTAAACCTTGGGACACCAATGGTATTGACGGCGTAAACCGCTTCCTCAAGAAGCTCTGGGGACTTTTCGAGAAAGCAGACCTTTCATCAGAAAAGGAGATGAGCAGGGAAGAGAAGAAAGCGGTGCACAAGCTCATCAAGAAAATAACAGAAGACATAGAGAACTTCTCTTTCAACACTTCCATTGCCGCCTTCATGATCGCCGTCAACGAACTGACTTCTCTGAAATCAACCAACCGGGAAGCGATGGATACAATCACACGCCTTATCGCACCGTTCGCACCACACATCGCCGAAGAGTTCTGGCACCGCCTCGGACACGAAGGTAGCGTGGTTGACTCCGCTTGGCCTGTCTATGACGCCCAGGCATTGGTTGAAGACACGATAAAATATCCGGTCAGCTTCAATGGCAAGACACGTTTCATGGTTGAGGCTCCGGCAGATGCCTCACGCGAAGACGTTGAGAAGCTTGCGCTATCCGACAGCAATGCCACCCGCTGGCTCGACGGCAAAACCCCGAAGAAAGTCATCGTAGTCCCCGGCAAAATCGTCAACATCGTCATCTAACCAATAGACACATTTCCCTCAAACCATAGTGAGATTTTTTCCAACCACTTAAAACCACACAACAACCACATTCTCACATGAATGAAAATACCGTTTGCGACAAAAGTGCGGATCTGATGTATAACATAAAACGCTTGTGTATAAAAATTCACAGGACGTTTGGATTCGGGCTTCTTGAAAATGCATATCGGAAATTATTGGTTGCATTATTGAAAAAAGAAGGATACGAAGTGTTGGAAGAGGTTCCGATCCCGATTTCTTTTGAAAACGTCAAGATTGAAAATGCTTTTAGAGCTGACATTATTGTGAATAATTCAATAATAATTGAACTTAAGGCAGTGGAAGAATTGAACAAATCGCATTTCTTACAATTAGCCACATACCTTCAATTATCAGACATACCACAAGGACTTTTAGTTAATTTTCATTCTCCTGATATATTCAAAGGAATGTTCACAACCGACCTTAATGAGCTAAGGAAGAAATATTCACCTTATAATTATGGTAAAGTCTTCTAAACCGGTAACGTATTCCGACAACCTGCTTATCTTAAAAAAAGAAGTTTTTTTAATAACAGATATGGTTGTTATCTGGTTGATTGTGGTTGGAATAAAATAATATTTGGTTTGATTTAGAATTAGTTTGGAATGAAATATTTAGGAATTATATTGTTTGCTGTGGCAGCATTTGCCACAGCAGCAAATAGTTTGGCGAAAGGTCCGGAAACCGGAGCAAGGAGCCCTAAGCCACAATGGATGGAAAACGCGGTAATATATGAAGCCAACCTCCGTCAGGGAACACCCACCCGCAACCTTAAAGGGATGCAGCTCCAGATTCCCCGCCTCAAAGATCTTGGAGTGGATATAATATGGCTTATGCCAATACACCCCATCAGCGAAAAGAACCGCAAGGGAACCCTCGGATCATATTATGCCGTGAAAGATTACAAAGCTGTGAATCCGGAGTTTGGCACAATGGAAGACCTTAAGGAATTTGTGCGCACCGCCCACACTCACGGCATGAAAGTGATCCTCGACGAAGTCTGCAACCATACGGGCTGCGACAATGCCTGGGTGACTGAACATCCGGAATATTATGCCCGAAACGAAAAAGGAGAAATGTTCGGACCATTCGACTGGACTGACACCTATAAACTCGACTACTCAAACCCGGCAACCCGCACTGCGATGATCGACGCGTTGAAATTCTGGATAAAAGAAGCAGACATCGACGGATACAGATGCGACGTTGCGGGAGAAGTGCCCACAGATTTCTGGGAAGAGGCGCGTCCTCAGCTACAAGCAATAAAACCCGTCTTCATGCTTGCAGAGTCATCTACCCCGTCACTGATGCGCAAGGCTTTCGACGCTGACTACGCATGGCCGATGAAAGATGTGTTTAATGCAATAGCCGCCACAAAAGGTGTGAACAAATATGCGGAAGAAAAAAAACTCAATCTTCCCAAGATGACTGCCTCAGATATACCGGCACTTATAAAACGTCAGAAAACCGAATATCCCCGTGGAAGCGTGCACATGAACATGATCACCAACCATGACCTTAATTCATGGGAAGGCACCGAGTTCGAACGTTTCGGACCGGCAACTGCAGCATTCGCTGTGTTAAGTTACACATTACCGGGCATGCCGATGATATACACCGGACAAGAAGTCGGCTTCGACCATGCATTCGCATTCTTCGAACACGACTCTATACAGCCTGATTACACGGAAAATGAATTTACGGCATTCTATCGTATACTGAATGCACTTAAACATCATAATACCGCACTTGGAGCTAATGAACGTATTGAAAACACCAACTTCATATCTTCATACGACCCGGACGTGTTGACCTTCACTCGCCAGAACGGCAAAGACAAGATATTTGTCTCCGTAAACCTTTCCAACACCCCCTCGCCGCTGTCATTCGGTCGTCGGGAGCCTTATCTTGTAGGACTCAGAGACATATTCTCCGGAGAAGAGGCAGCACTCCCCACAATGCTACAGCCATGGCAATACGTCATATTGTCCACGCCATATGAAAACATGACACCCCCTCCGGCTGTAGAATCTGAAAATACTACTTCATTATCCGGAAGCTACAAAATAAAAGTCTCGACCCATGACGCGAGTGCCCGCCTCCGCGAGCTGGCGCATACCAAAAGCGGACACACCCCCGCGCACAAAACATCCGTAGAGACTGCAGCAACGACAGTACCCTCTGTTGCCGCCACAAACGATGTAGCTGCAAGCGTAGGCACATCAGCGGCGTCCGAAACCACTTCCGGTTTCGGAGGATTCAATCTCGCAAAACCGGACACCGTCAGAAAACCGGTGAAGAGCATACGCAAGGCATCCGCCGAGCCTAAGTTCCGCCACGTAAGCAAATAATAAGACTGTTTCCATAGTGCAGGAGGCTTTGCAGGGACTTCTCAAGACCGGCATAGCTACGAACCAGAGGGGACGATACGTAATTTATGACAATTTTTTCAAAAGATGGATTGAAAGGAATCAGCTATGACAAATCCCACGTCAGCCGGCATATTGATTGTAACTGTTATTTATAATCAGAAGATAACTGACACTAATGTATACAAAACATTATTGTCAGAGAAAGAAGCGGTGTATATTTACGATAATTCGCCCGCTCCTCAACCGGTTGACAACCTGCCGGAAAACTGGATCTATATATCTGATCCATCCAATCCCGGGTTGAGCACCGCCTACAACAAAGCCGCCGGATATGCTTCCGCCAACGGCTATGACTGGGTGCTAATCTCCGATCAGGATACCATCTACCCTCCCGGAGCGCTTGACTCGTATCGAACATCCATCTGTGAGCATCAGACTTACCGAATGTTTATTCCAAAAGTTAGAATCTCCGACAGCATTTATCTCTCACCTGTAAAAAAGAGATTATACTTTGCAAGAACCTCACCCACGGAACCAGCTTCCGGTGAAATAGCACTCAAAAAATATGCTGTCATAAACAGTGGTATCCTTGTTGCAACCGACAGTTTCATAAGTTGCGGAGGATATAATGAAAAAGTCTTCCTTGACTTTTCCGATTTCCAATTTATCGAAAGATTTGCCTCAACATATCCCAAGGCTTTAGTGATGGATATTTCATGTATCCAGAATTTCAGCAATTTAGCAGACTCCAAAGAAACAAAAATAACCCGTTTCACTCTGTTTTGCCGTTCGCTATCTGGATATGCTCCATTGCAAACCTTAGGGAAATTACAGGTTGCCCTCGTTGTCTTAAAAAGAGCCATAAGCCTTTGCCTTTCATTAAAGACATTTCAACCACTGTCAATATTGTTACAGAATTTCAAATTTAAAAAGATATGATTTCAGTCTGTATAGCCACTTATAACGGAGAAAGATACATATCGGAACAGCTTAATTCCATTCTTCCACAACTTGGGCAGGAGGATGAAATAATCATATCAGACGACGGCAGTTCAGATTCCACATTGGACATAATAAAATCCGTAAATGACAAGAGAATACGTATCATTAAGAATACCGGAACACATGGTATCAATTCAAACTTCGGCAATGCGTTGAAGCACGCCCGTGGTGAATACATATTTCTTTCGGATCAAGACGACATATGGCTTACGGGCAAAGTGGAGAGATGCCTTAAAGAGCTGAGAGAAGTAGACTTGGTAATGCATGATGCCATTATTACCGACTATTCTCTTAATCCTCAAAATAAAAACCTTTTTTCTGAGTTAAGTATTAAGGAGGGATTCGTATCCAATCTCATCAGAAACCGATTCACAGGATGCTGCATGGCATTCAAGAGGAAGGTTCTGGACTATGTCTTACCAATTCCTTCTTCACAATGTTTTTTTCACGACAATTGGATCGGATTGTTATGCGAATTGAAAGGAAGCGTAAGATTCATTCCTTTCAATGGTCTGTATTTCAGGAGACATGCAGATACAAATTCATTGGCGGGAACAGGCAAAGGTATGCCCATATACAAAAAAATCAGATCAAGGATTAGTCTTTTATGTCTAATACTTAAACGAATTAGGTAAATGACCACAGCATCAGTTGTATTTTACAATAATCCGGAAGATGAAATAATTAAGATTCTCAGCAGTCTGCAAGACAGTTCAGCTGAGAAAGTTTATATCATAGATCATTCCGATTCCGAATATATCAAACCAATCGCGACATCTTTCAGTAAAGTTACATATAGAGCATATCCCAATAAGGGATTCGGAGCAGGACACAATCACGCGATAAAGCAGGCAATCGATGACAATTCAGACTATCACGCCATCATAAACCCCGATATCTATTGGAATGGCGACGCCTTGAAACACCTCTCCAACTTTATGGACAAGAATAGGGATTGCGGATTGGTTATGCCAAAGATCCTTTTCCCAAATGGAGAAATCCAATATCTCTGCAAGCTTCTTCCAACTCCGATGGATCTTTTCGGAAGGCGCTTCGTTCCTTTTAAAGGATATAAAGACCAACTGAACGCAAATTATGAACTCAGATGGTCGGGATATGATAAGATAATGGAAATACCATGTCTTTCAGGATGCTTCATGTTTGTAAGGACAAAAGTATTGAAAAAAATCGGAGGTTTCGATGAGCGTTTTTTCCTTTATGCCGAAGACATGGACCTATGCAGGCGTATCGGGGAAGTTTCAAAAACAATTTTCAATCCTGAAGTATGCGTATACCATACTTTCCATAGAGCATCTTATAGGAGCGTGAAATATTTGAAACTACATATGATATCAATATTCAAATACTTCAACAAATGGGGATGGTTCTTCGATAAAAAGCGGAGGTTACACAACAGCAGATGTGTATCACTGATAAAATCGAATATATAATCCGACAAGCTTTTCTACATACGGATGAAAAAGAATCAATACCATCTTGTCTTTGCAAACCCGTTTATTTTAAACGGGATTACATGGATATTCGTATGGCTAATATACAACCTCGGATGGAGTCGGCTATGTCCGAAATTGTCCGGTGGTCTTGAATCATTCATTATAATCACATCTATCCTGTCGATATTGGCGGGCATCTTTACATTAAAACGCAAAACCATCCGTTATGCACCTATAAGTATTAACAAATCAAACATTAAGAACCAATACATCTGGTTGTTAATTCTTTACATCTTGCTCTTTATTGAATTTGCCGCAGCACGTGGCGTTCCTCTAATCGGATATGCAACCGGGAATGTTACAGTGAGTTACAGCGAGTTCGGACTGCCTTTCATTAATGTAATCGTAATAAACGGTTTTTCCGCACTGTGCATATATGCTTTCTATAGCTACAAGTCTACGGAAAATAAAAAACACAAACGAAAACTGATAATAATCACCCTCCTGTCGATATTCCCATTTATATTGATATTCAATAGAGGTGGATTAATGTCTAATGCGATAGGGATATTTATAATATCTTTGGTTACATCCCATAAACCGGGAAAACTGCTGATAAAGATAATAGCCATTATAATATTGATGCTATTTGCATTCGGTATTGCCGGTAACCTGCGTTTCGGTAAATCCGGAATGGACAAATTCACAAGTCTTGCCCAACCGACTAAAGCTTTTTCCGAATCGAAGATACCTAATGAATTTTTGTGGTCATACCTGTATATGGCAAGCCCTTTGGCAAACACACAGAACACGGTAGATCATTCAAACTGGGGCATAAGCGATTCTGAAGACCTACAGAATATTATCGTATTCGAAATGATGCCGGAAATAATCTCAAAACGTGTTGTCGGAAATCCGGAAGAAGTAAACCATGCCAATAGAGCCAGGCTGGTAAATCAGTCATTTACCGTATCATCACTATATGGGCGAGCTTACAATTATCTCGGATGGCAAGGTTTTTGGCTTCTTTTCATTTTTTTGCTGGTATTTATAATTATAAATATCAATATAATACCGAAAAAGTCAAGATATTACTTCCCCATGATTGTTTCGGTAGACATTATAGTTGTCTTAAATTTATTTGACAACATGCTCACATTCATGGGGCTGGTTCCTCAAGTCTTTATTTTCCTCCTCCTATATCTAACATCCAAGCTCCGCTTCAAGAATATGAGGGTATAAACCATTTAAATCTGTTGAATTGTCAAAGTCTATCGCACATAATATAATAGCAAAAAGCGTGTTGAATCTTTTCAACGTGCTTTTGCCTTTTATTATAACCCCATATGTATATCGAGTTCTCGGAACTCACAATATGGGTAACATCGACTATGCGACAACATTGTTCGGATATTTCGGAATGCTTGGACTATCAGGGATCTACAACTACGGACTGAGAGAAATCAGCGCACACAGAAACGACATAATATCGGTAAAGAACATATACAAGAACCTGTTTTGCATCGGATTGGTAACCAATCTCTTTTTTCTTGCCCTATATATACTGTTCATCACAATCTTCATCAAAGAGCCTGAACTCAGACAAATCTCATATATACTTTGTGGAAACCTTGTTTCCCAAATGATCTATGTCGAATGGTATAATGAGGCAATGGAAGAATTTAAATTCATCACCATAAAAACCGTTTCAATCAGGCTTATAAGTTTTATTTTTATATTCTCGCTTGTTCGAAATGAATCAGATGAATATATTTATGTCATAATAACTGTCGTAGTAGCAATTTTTAATTATCTGGTCAGTTACATATATTCACGCAGCAAGATTCGCTTAAGCTGGAAAGAACTTTTCTCAGACATACATCCTCGCCAATATATCATACCTCTACTGACAATCCTTGTTTTAAACAATACCGGATATTTATACACCGTGTTCGACAGGACGCTTCTCGGACACTATTGCGGAACAGATAGTGTTGCCTATTTTTCATTGGGTCAGAAGATTGTAGAATTATGCAAGCTTGTGATACTCTCTATCGTGTTCGCGACTCTCCCGAGACTGTCATTATACCTCAACGAGAATCCGGAACTATATCAGCACACCATAAAAAAAATTATGAAACTGACCCTGTCATTAATGATTCCGGTCAGTTTCAGCCTATTCATGCTTGCAGAACCAATCATCCTGCTATTCGGTGGTGAACAGTATATCCCCGCCGTGGCTCCCATGAAAATCTTTGCTTTGAGAATTATAATCCTGGGGATTGATGCAATCCTTTACAATCAGATAATATTTCTACATGGAAAAGAAAAAATACTTGTATTATATAATCTACTATGCGGAATCATAAACATAATCCTGAATATTATATTCTTGGACCACCTCTCTCCCGCTGTATCAATAACATGCACTTTAGCAAGCGAAATAATATTCGTTGGAATATGCCTAATATATATATATAGAAACATTAAGATCAAAGTAGGCTTATTCAATCTGACATGCCTTAGATATTTCGGTCTGTCATTACTTTTCATTCCTGTAATCTACGGAATTGGGATGTTAAGATTCGGTTATCAACTACAATTAGCCTTATCTATCGCAACATGTTCTATAATATATATAAGCAGTTTGTTTTTTTTAAAAGATCAAAATGCACTTGACCTTGTTACAATGATTAAAAAATTTTTACACCTGAATCATGACAGACAAAGAAATTAGAAACACAATCAAACTCAAATATACAAAACCGGGATTTACTGACAAAATGTTAGCAGATAATTTTCCATGTGCCTATCTTGGCCGATTATTTTCGGTATGGTTTATAAAACGTGATGTAACTCCGAATTATATCACGATGCTCATGGTAATTTTCGGAATCATCGGGAGTATCCTGTTCGCAATTCCATCCCTGCCATGCAAGATATTGGGATACTTGTGCTGGATAATGTGGTATACAATGGATAACAGTGACGGACAGGTAGCGAGATACACAAAAAATTTCTCACGATATGGAACTCAGATGGATTTTATGGCACACCTTATTGATCACCCCCTGATGAATATCGCAATATGGCTTACCTTTATACAGATTGTGAAGCCAGATGACATAATGCTCCTCTCACTATTCTCCATAATGGTTATTTCTTGCGAAATGCTACTGAGGAACATAACTTCATTCCAATTCCAAATGGCTAAAGAAGAAAAAACAAGTCATGCCAAGAACCCACAGAACATATTTAAATATCTGCTGATTCAGCTCACTCTTTTCCCGAACATCATAGTCCTGTTCTCTTGGATAATAATAGTAGATTATTGGCTGAGAATCGGTTTCTCAATTTATATATTCTATGGATGGGCAGTATACTTTATATTATGCACACTCAGAACAACCATTATCACTTTAATGCATTTTTACAGATCTTGACCATGCAGAAAAGAATGGTTAACAAAGGCTGTGCAAACCCAATATTCCCCTCTCTTAGAAACTGTTTAAATTTAATTGTGAGGTTCATTGAGAGGATTTTATGAGGTGTTT
>CAMYSW010000004.1:0-22992 GCA_947297425.1 uncultured Porphyromonadaceae bacterium | reverse complement strand
ATTGAATTTCAATAATTTCAAAGTACTCTTATGCTTTTTTAGTGGACACTAATGAAACCTAATAATTTTATTAACCATTTTCTAAAGACCACGTTCCATTACCACCTTGATGGTCTTTCAGATAATCAACTACCAAAGAAGCTCAAGCAAAATCCTCTTCAAGGCGTAATCAAAATTGAGGAACGTTTTGACAAAGGTCTAACAATAGCGGATTATAATATCGAGGAGGATACAACCACTTCCGCAAATACAGAAGCATCAAATATTGAGCCTGCCACTGAAAAGGTCGTTAAGGAAACAATCCCTAAAACGGCTGCTCCCATATCTTATAAACCCGATCCACCAATCTCTACCGAAGAAAAATCAAAAATTGCCGAATCAGAGGAAGACCAAGAACCAGCAGATGAAGAACGCGACGATTACGATGATCTTAACGACTACGATGAGGATAGAGATATGGATAATGACAACGATGAGCCTATGAATGACGAAGAGTGGGCAGAGTTCGTTCAACGCTCTATGGAACGTGGTAAGGATTCAAGAAGTCTCGACTGTGGCGACCTTATTGCCGGATAAAACTTCAATCTCCTATTGGAGAATCATATATCTCCAGTAGGAGAGGCTTTGGAGACGTTTTGGAGAACGTTTTGAGAGGGATTAGACCTCATTGTTCTCTTTTTTCTCCTTATACATTTGCAACCGAAATCTTAGCCCGGACGTGCCGCGTTGGCATGACGGTTTCCTAAGGTTTCGGTTGCATCATGTTCACAACACCCGTGACTTTCGACAGACTGCCCGAAGCGGTTGTCTATCTCATCGAGCGAGTCTCAGCCTTGCAAGATGAGCTACGGGAGCTGCGCAACGCGCTTGCTCCACCATCAAAAGACAGTTCTCCTTTCATCACCACAAAGGAGACCTGTCAACTACTCGGAGAGTGCAAGAACACTCTCTATGAAAAGGCTCGCGCCGGAATCATACCGGCATACAAGAATCCCGGCGGCAAGCCGTGGAGGTTCATTAAGAGCGAGCTTCTCGAATACATGGCATCCGGCAAGCCCAAATCTCAGCAGGAGAAGTATGATGAAATGGTTGCCGAGATGAACAAAGGTCTGCGCCCAGGCGGACGAAACTGTTTGAGCCGTTAGCCTATGAGCGATAAGATTACTCCTCAGCTCGTGCTCGACAAGGCAATCGACCACTGCACCGCTATTACCGGCGGATTTCCCATTAGCCTCTATCCCTCCAAAATCCAACGTATCATCAGGGAGGTGAACGACTGCTATGGATTTCCAGTCGATTATGTTGCGGCTGCAATGCTGGTGGCAGTGTCGATAGCGATAGGCAACACGCATCTCGCGCGGATGAAAGAAGGCTGGGACGAGAGCGCCATTCTATATATGGCTCTCATCGGAAGACCCGGTGCCAACAAGAGCCATCCGTTGAGTTTTGCAATGCGTCCTTTTGTAGAACACGACTACGAGCAGAACCGGATTTACGAGAAACAGTATCTGGAGCAACTTGAAATGAGCCGGAAGGAACGTGCAGAAAAAGGTATTGAGGTCTGCCCCCGTGAACCTGTCCGCCGCCGTTTTCTTGTGTCTGATATTACTCCGGAAGGTCTGAGCCTCGTTCATTCGCAGAATCGCCGTGGTCTGTGTCTGCTGTCCGATGAACTGTCGGCATGGGTCAAGAACTTCAACCGTTACAACAACGGCTCTGAGGAACAATTCTGGCTGTCGGTGTTCAGCGCAAAGCCCACCATGTCCGACCGCAAAAGCTCGCGCAGCTCTATCTTCATCAAGCGTCCGTTTGTATCCGTTATCGGCACGATGCAAAAACGCATTCTTTCCGAACTTGCCAAAGGTGAACGCTCTGCCAACGGTTTCATTGACCGCATTCTGTTTGTCCTGCTCCGCCACGAAACTTCTACCCGGTGGTCGATGAAGCATCCGACATTCGATGTGGCCGCTGAATGGCAGCGAATTTTATCGAGGCTCATGGAATTGCAATGCACCGTTGATGAGAACAACGACATTCTGCCGGTAGCCATACCGTTTACCGAGGAGGCGATGATACGTCTGTTCAAATGGCAGCATGAACTGTCTGATATCTGCGACCGTGAGCCAAACGAGACCATCGTCGGCATCTACTGCAAACTCCAGATTTATGCCATCCGTTTCTGTCTGATTATTCAGATGGCACGCTGGGCGTGCAATGATGCCGGAAAGGATATGATTGACCTCATATCTGTTGAGCGGGCCATTTCTCTCGCCGAATATTTCAAGGAATCAGCCGTTAAGGTTCAGACAATCCTAAAGGAGTTGTCGCTCACTGCACAGCAGTTGGCAATAGTCAGCGTACTTCCTCAGGAATTTGAGACCGGAGAAGGCATCGCCATTGCAAAGGCAAATGATATGGCAGAGCGCACCTTTATGGAATTCCTAAAAAACAATCTTGGCAAATTATTCCAGAAGTCCTCGCATGGCAAATATCTTAAACTCTAACTCCATGCAGCTTCCGCAGTTCCGGCAGTTTTATCAGGCAAACTGCGGAAACTGCAAAAACTGCACCACACAAATCTCATAATTAATGCTATGAATAATCATAGATTCATTCTCCAGCCCTATAAAGGGGTCGGAAGCCGTCACTGTTGCCCTTCGTGCCACAAGAAACGCTGTTTTAGTCGCTACATAGACACCGAGAAACAAATCTCGTTTCCTGATGATGTCGGCAGATGCGACCATGAACAGAGTTGCGGTTACCATCTCACACCAAAGGAATACTTTGAGCGCAATCCGGAGGCTAAGCCATTACACGGCGATTACACTACTCAGTCAGCATGGCGAGCCAAGCCGACCGAGCAGCAAAAGCAGACATCCTTCATCGCGTCAGAGACTGTTGCACAGACTCTGCACGGATATGAGAAGAACAATATCTATCTGTTCCTCCGCTCCAAGTTCGGAGCCGAGGAAACCCTACGACTGATGAAAGACTATCGTGTAGGCACCTCAAAGCACTGGCCCGGATCATGCGTGTTCTGGCAGACCGATATCAACGGTAGTATTCGCACCGGAAAGGTGATGCTTTACGATGCCGAGACAGGCAAGCGCGTGAAGGAGCCATTCAACCATGTAACATGGGTTCATTCGTTGCTCCGACTGCCTGACTTCAATCTGCGTCAGTGTTTCTTCGGTGAACATCTGTTGCCGATGAACAGAGGCAAGCCTGTCGCCATTGTCGAGAGCGAAAAGACTGCACTTGTGGGAGCATATTATCTGCCGGAATATGTATGGCTGGCAACAGGTGGTAAAAACGGATGCTTCAATACTGATGCACTCCATGTTCTCCGAGGCCGTCAGGTAATTCTGTATCCCGATATAGGCGCGACCGACCAGTGGCGGCAGAAACTTACACAGCTCCGCAACCTCGGCATCGAGGCAAGTATCTTCAACTACCTTGAAGAAGTTGCCACTGATAACGAGCGAACAGCAGGACTTGACATTGCAGACTATCTCCTGCAAATCGAACCCGACCAGGCAGTGCTGCAAACTATGATTAGAAAAAATCCGATGTTGCAGAAACTCATCGACGACTTGCAACTCACCCTCGTGTCTGTTGAACGGTACACCCCGGATACTGATGCAATCAACAAAACCTCAACACCCTCAAAACAATGAAAACCACAAAAACATCCACAACCACTGCATCCAAGTCAACCAAGTTGACCGATGCACCCGAAATCCAAGTATCAACCTCTAACCCCCAAATTATTATGCAACCCGATAACTCTACCAACTCCAATCCCGCAGTCAACAGCGACAACGCTGTTAACAGCACCACCACTGCCAACGCCGTTGCCAATGAAAATCTGTTTGGCAACGAGCATACTTCAACCGAGGCAACAGCCATAACTGAGCCGCCGAAGCAACAGCGAATCGGCAAGCAACAGCGCAAATCGGACTTCGCCGAGTTCAAGGCAACCTATCTTGTGCCGTCAAAGCTGTCAAAGCGTCATCCGGTAAACATCGATGACAGCGTATGGGAGAAGCTCGAACGCATTGCTCGTATCCTCGGAGACCGCGACACGACTGTCGGCAGCTACATCAATGCCATCCTTGCCGAGCATCTCGACATCTACGGTGACGACATCGAAATCTGGCGCAAACTCTAATGTCTAACCCGACCGCAGGGAGCGGTTATCGTCAGCGCACAACTAAGAAACGATAGTGGATTAGTTGGGGATGAAGGGTATGTTTCGGGAGGTAAAAAATTCCCCAGCCGAAACCCCTCGCATCCCGAAGGACGCTCTCTGTTCCCTGCGGTCACCATCCCCAATCCAACGAATGAGAAAGTTCAATCAGGACGCTCCCGGTGTGAAACTCCGTGGGCGACCAAAGAAAGAATCCAGTGATAAGAGAGACCGAAAAGTCTCCGTGAATTTTACCGATGCGGAGGAGCGTGAGGTGAAAGCCAAAGCTGCGGCTGCCGGTGTCAGCATTGCCGAGCTGCTTAGAATTTGCGTCTTCCGGCTCTCCGTTGTCGGTCGCCTCACCGATTTTGAACGCGAGGCGATACGCGAACTGATGTATCAAGGCAAGAATCTGAACGCTCAAGTCAAGGCGTGTCAGGCTAACGCATGGCCCTCGACAAAGCGAAAGGCAGAGGCCTGTCTCGATGGAATTTTAGCCACACTCGGCAAGTTGAAAACATCAAATTCCTCATTGTTATGATAGCAAAAATACTCGCAATAGGAGCCGCAGCCGATATTGTTGGCTACGTCATGCGTGAGTTTCACGACAAGGAGCAGTTCACCCCAGACACTTGGCGAGTGATAGATTCCGACGGGATTCTTGGCAATGACTACCGCAGAATTGTGGACAGTTTCGACATCGGAGCGAGTCTCAACAAGAGAATCAGCAAACCAATCGGACACATCGCCGTGAGTTTCGACAAGGCGGATTTGCCACGCCTAACAGATGATTTCATGGTGCAACTGGCAAAAGAATATATGGAACGAATGGGTATCCGGGATACGCAATATCTAATTGTGCACCATCTCGAAACTTCATCGCCGCATTTCCATATAGTCTATAATCGCGTGAATCTTCATGGTAAAGCCATTGATGAAAGCAACAATTTCGACAAGAGCCACAAGGCAACGAAGGCAATCAAATTGAAATACGGACTGACTTTTTCGCCGAAAAAGAAACTGTATGAAGATGCAATAGCTGAGATGAAACCCAAGATTTAGGCTGCGATGTACCGCTGCAAATCGTGGGACGAATTCCGTCGCCGCCTCGCTCCGACAGGTATAACAGTCGAATTTTACAACGACCGCGACACAGGCAAACCGCAGGGCATACGCTTCTCAGACGGCGATTTTACATTCAACGGCTTGAAGATTGACCGTGCTTTCTCCTACAAGCGTCTTGATAAATTCTTTGCCAAGAATGCCGGAATTAGGGAGGCTCATCCGCAGCAATCGGCACCGATTTCTGTAACGACAAAAGTTAAGGAATCGCCTGTGGCAAATGTCGGAGAGAGCATAATCGAAACCGGATGTCAGGCTATCGGAGGATTGTTTCAGGTTGGACCCGGCTATGACCCCGAGGAAGAAGCCTTCATCCGCGCGATGAAAAAGAAACCCCAAAAGAAAAAAGGAAGATCACTGTAATGGCAGATTTATACTCACTCGTCAAGAAACAAGACGAGAAGATTGACGACCTTCTCAAAACCGCGAAAGAGAACAAGGATTTACTTGTAGGCATAGACACCCGGCTGGTATCAGATCCGGCTCCATCGCAAACAGCATCGCCTGTTTCTTCCGGGCCTCAGAAGATTTTGGTTGAGTTGCCCGACAATGTTGCGACCAACGAAAGCATCGGCAAGATGCTTGATGAGAAGCTACCGTCAGCTTCAACCAATGAGACTGTCAATAATATGCTTGCAGCCCTGCCGGATAGCCTCTCAAATGGAGTAGCCAAAATACTGACCGATAATATCAACGGAAAGGTAAAGGATGCTCTCTACGAAGGCTTCCGTAAGGAGTTTGCCAAGGAGCGCAAGGCCCTCTATGATGTAGTAAGCGACCTGCGTTATAAAGTGCAATCTCTTGTCACAGGTCAGTGGTGGCTCGCCACCCCCAAATGGGTATATCTCATTTTCTCTGTATTATTACTCACTTCGATAGGGCTTGGCATCTGGTGCTATCATCTCAATCAGGAGAACACCCATCTCCAGAAAGTCGAATGGCTCTATCGTTACGAGCGCATAAGCTACGACGCTGAGGGCATCCGCAACATGATACTCCGTGAAGAGGCAATGATGGTGGGCAACCGTCAGGAGCAGGACAGCATAAAGGCAATGACCATCCGACATGAACGCCGCAAACGCGCTGAGCGTACCCACGTCTATTTCCGACCCTCTGACCCTTGGACACCTGAGTCCAACAACCACCTTTGGTAAACTTCAAACTTCCAAATCTCATGCAATCAAATTCTTTCAATTCCATCTCGACAGGTGCTCAGACGAGCATCAAGGCCTTCTTTCATGACTTCTGTAATTTCATGGTAGAGAACTATTCAGCAACTCCCGACCAGCTCATGCTCGACTGGAACTGCGTCGGTGCAACAGCTCGTTACCACGGACAGAACCGGGCCTTCGAGTTCCGTCTATGGGAACGCTCTGACGGACATCTCGGAATACCCGACATGACCGTCATCGTTTCCGTGTTCCACATCTCCGGGCTCGTGGCGAAACCTCAGGCAGAAGCCGATGCCGTATCTTTATGGTTACGCGATGCGGCAAAAGCAAACGGATTCCGCCACATCGCCGACGAGAGCCACGGCCCCACGGACGCACCGAATCAGGTACCCGGATGCAAAATCGCTTGTTTAACCCTTTAACACCCACTCCACCCATGCAAGAAATCAAATCCACAACCCGCGACGCCATCGTGGACTTCTTCCTCGACTTCTCGTGCCAATGAGCGTAAAGCCAAGCTTGCTTGAGCTTTGCCGAATGCAGCCGAGATTGGCTGAAAGCACTTCCGCGCATATATCACAGAAGTATTCGGCAGCGACCCCGATGATGCCACTCTCGACTGGAACTCCGTCGGAGCCTGCATCCACTACTTCGGCGAGGACCGTACCATTCAGTTCCGCCTGTGGGAACGCTCCGAAGGCCATCTCGGAATCCCCGACATGACCCTCATAATCATCCGCATCAGTCTCCGAGGCGCACAAGAAGTCATCCACGCTGAAATGACCGCGTAGCAGCGGCGAGGCTGGACCGAGCCAACACTTCATCCACTGGCTGAAACAGACCGCCAAGGCTCACAGTTTCCTCCACTTCGCCGACGAAGACAGCCAGCCCCTCGCCAGCCACCAAGTCCCCGGCTGCCGCATCGCCAGCATCCGCCTCTGATTCCATCCGCAAATACGCCCATAACCCTTTGACCAACGCCCCGATAAGACTCTCCTTCTTGCCGGGGCGTTTTAATCTTATCTTTCGCGGGTTTGCTTTGCAGACTCAGATTTTATTAGTAATTTTGAATATAAAACAGACATATGAACAAGATGAAAAATCAAATATCTCATACTTATTATCGGGCTATTATTAGTACCCGTCGCATTGAATTTTATTCTCCAAATTCCATGTGGTTTACCAATTATAGGAGAACCACAAACGTGGTTATCTTTTTGGAGCAGCTTCATTGGTGCGTTAGCATCATTTGCGATGATTATTGTAACCATTCATACTCTTAAACAAAATAAGATGCAGTTAGAGGAGATGAAACGACAATGGGAAGAAGAACATCGTCCCCATCTTACTTGTCGAATAATAGTATATAAGAAAGCTTTCTTTTTGCAAGTCTCAAATCCCAGCAGATATGATGCCTCTAATGTATGTATAAACTTTGGAGATGAATTAATCCAGAGTCTTGACAGCAAATTTCAAAATATGTATATCAACACATCTCAGAATCCTGTCTATATTGCAGCAGGAAAGGCTTGGAATAGTATGATTGGTTGGTGTGAAGATATAAATAAAGAATGGTGTGATAAAGATTTCGATATTATTGTTGATGTTAAGTACAACGATAAGTATAATCTTCATGCAGTGATTCCTATCAAGACGTTTGTAAAGAGAATAAATATGCTTGTTCAAAGTCCGCTTGAAGATTCTATGGAAGATTTAGTCTTAGGGTTAGTTAAACCTCATTCTGTTTCCAACCATAAGACAGTCCAAGTATCATTAGAAGAAATCTCAAAGACTTTGAATAAGATCGCCTCTCAAATGTCTAATCCCGACAGTGCCAAATAAAATATTATGGCTGATGTGAAGACACCCGAGCTGAGAAGTCGCAATATGGCGGCTATAAAGGGAAAGGATACGAAGCCGGAGATGATTGTGCGGAAGTATCTTTTCTCCCGAGGTCTGCGGTTCCGTGTTCAAGTCAGAAGGTTGCCGGGCACTCCGGATATTGTTCTGCCAAAGTACAAGACAGTCATTTTCGTCAACGGATGCTTCTGGCATGGGCATGAGAGATGCAAGTATTTCCGGCTGCCAAAGTCCAATGTCGGGTTCTGGGAAGAGAAGATAGAGCGCAATGTTGCCCGCGATGCCCGCAACGAAGCGGAGCGAAAGCCCTTGGATGGCGCGTTGTCCAGGTATGGGAGTGCGAAATCAAGACCGTTGCACAGCGAGAGGAATATCTCAAACGCCTTTATGACCGCATTGTCAATCCGGCCCAATCATACCTTATCGGATCCAACATGGATGAACTATCCATAGCTGCCGAGCCTGAATCAGAGCGAATTTATGGAGACAACAACCATTCTTAACCTTGGTGTGTCTGTTTTTTGCCCATGACGATTATTAACTTTGTCAACGAAAGCCGAAGTCTCGAATAATTTTCGTAACTTTGTAATATAAACCGCGCTTGCGCTGACAAAGACCTCATCGACGAAAGTCGCTTTGCCTTAGGCAAAGATTCTATGTAAGTAATAACTTATATACATCATATTAAGGAGCTTCCTTGTGGCCGCAAAGGGTTTGGTCGCCCGTCAGCCTACATAGAAGTTCTTTCTACTTCGGGTAATGCACTACATATTACAACCAGGATTTAAATCAACCAATGGACAAATAGAAATACTCGATTCTGATTCCCTTTGTTATATTGTGAAAAATAATAGCAAGGGGGCTACTGGAGTCCGAACAATTTCACGATCACTATTAAACGAATATGTAGACTATTTTGAAAAATACCCAAGCAATACAGCCGCACAAGCAAGAGAAGATCTCGCCGGCAGAACTAATATTGATAAATTTGAATACGGTTATACCTCCACCCTGACCACAATGGCAAAAATGGTGACTGGAGAACTATTATGCTCATCAGACAAAGCCATAGCTGCGGCTTCATTTAATCCAGTTAAGCGAATTGATGAACCGCTGCAAATTATCTATTACGGTGCACCGGGAACTGGAAAGTCGTTCACCATCGACAATAAGACCGACGATGGGAACTCGGTGCGCACTACGTTCCACCCTGACAGCGACTATGCTTCATTTGTAGGTGCGTATAAGCCGACGATGGAGAACGTACCTATTAACTCTATTAACGGTGAGTCCGTTCAGTTTGCCACAGGCAAAAACGGGCATCCTGGTACGGAAAAGAAAATCGTCTATAAATATGTGCCACAAGCTTTCTTGAAAGCATACGTGGCAGCATGGAACGACCTGACCAAGCCTTATTTCCTCATTATCGAGGAAATAAATCGTGGCAACTGCGCTCAGATTTTCGGCGACCTTTTCCAACTGCTTGACCGTAACAATGCTGGCAGCTCATCGTATGCCATTCATGCAGACGAAGACATAACGCAGTTCCTCAGTGGCGATGATAAAGGTTTTGCTTCTCTTTCTGACGACCAGAAAGATACTATCCGTGCTTTTGTTTTGCACAAAGATAACGGCAAAACACAAGCTCTCGGTCAAGACATTCTCGACGGCAAACTTCTACTCCTTCCGCCCAATCTCTATATCTGGGCAACGATGAACACAAGCGATCAGTCGCTTTTCCCCATCGACTCCGCTTTCAAACGTCGTTGGAATTGGAAGTATATGCCCATTGAGTACCACCCAATCGATAAGAAAACGCAACAGCCAATAGACTGGAATTTCCAAATTGGAGACAACATCTATTCATGGGGGCAGTTCCTTAGCAAAATCAATCCAGAAATATATACGCTTACTGAATCGTCGGACAAGCAGATGGGATATTTCTTTGCCAAGGCTGATAATGCCACCGGTATTATTTCGGAAGACGTATTCTTGAACAAGGTATTGTTCTATCTTTGGACAGACGTGTTTAAGGATTTTGATGTGTCGAGCGAGCTTTTCAAGAATAAGGATAAAAATCGCTCATTCATTTTTACTGACTTCTTCGATAAAGACCAACCACACGCGCTTGCCAACTTAATGGCCAACTTCAAACTCGATATTGTAGATGTTGACATTAACTCAATTAAGGACGAAGATTCTTCAGAAGGAGAAGCCTTGGAAAATAGTCAAAGTCAGCGTGATTTATCTCGCTACTCCATAAATGGTGAGGGTAAGAATAACAAGCGTCAGACCGTACTGCGCTCACTGCGAAAGTACGTTGAAGCTAACCCCTCGCTTACCGCCGCCGAAGTAATCGACAAATGGAATAGGGTGAATCCTCAAATCCCTTATTTCATTCTTTCGGCATCAGAGTATGAAGCTAGAATTGCGGATTTACCCAACCAACGCGACCGTTTTTGGTCTGTCGCAACCGGAGATGGAGAGAAGGTTTATATTACGAATCAGTGGAATGCAAACCGTATCAATGAGCTTATGCGTCTGGTCAACAGTTCTGACCTTGGCTTAAATATAGAAAAAGTGCCAGAATGAAACTTCTGATTGAGGAATACCAGTATGATGTGTCTGATGTAGCAGATGTTCTTGACGGGCTTTTCACCCTTCAGGACGTTGAGCAACGTGTATCAGTCAGTTACGTTGGGTATTACTATAATCCTCATGAAAGAGTCAAGGACGTAGTTTTCATTCTCCCCAAAGTTCTTATTGACGAACAGGGAAAGGTGTTCGGTGAATATGAGCCTCAAAACCTTATTCATCTCGATGAAGCAAAGATTGACGAGAGACACCGAAAGTTTCTCTATGAATTTGCCGTGTGGATTCACCGGGCAATCGTGGTCTATAATGAATCGCACGAAAAAAATGAGATTGTACTCCATCGACAGATAGAGGACGAGGGCAAAGGAACACACAAGAAAAAAAGCAACACACTTCTTGATGTTATCTTGTCGCTAATCCGCTTCAACAAGGAAAATCAGCAGTTCTTCACTTTTATACTTAAGAACCTGCACTCCGGCTTTAACAAAATAAATTGGGGTAAGACCATCGCCCGAACTACCGCCATTGTTCAAGACAGCACCCCGACGTACCTTAACCCGGTAAACAAAAAACGTCAGGTGAATTTCGACGAAGAACTCATTGTGATTTTCTTCTCTATTCTGCAATACATATCTGACACATACGGTTTCCGCTCCAATATTAACTTCGGATTCAAGCTCATCACTGGAGCTATGTTCAAACGATACCTCGATGGCTTCGGGCGTACACGCCTACGTCAGATAAAATATAAGTATTTCTCTGATACCGCCATTAAGCTGTGGGATTTATGTTATGCCTTCTTCGATAAGACATACAAAATTCGTGTCAATACATCGCAAAGTGAATATTTGCTTGTAAAATCCTTCCACATCGTATTTGAGGCGATGATTGACGAACTTATCGGTGATACAAACATACCGCGCGGATTGAAAGAACAGGACGACGGCAAGCTCGTAGACCATTTCTATACTTACGACGGACTACTAATCGATGATAAAGCCGACGATGATATTTATTACATCGGCGACTCCAAATATTATAAAATCGGCAACTCGCTCGGTAAGGAATCCATCTATAAACAACGCACTTACGCACGTAATGTTATCCAATGGAATCTCGATATATGGCTCAATGGCAATCCAAACATGGCTGACCCGTTTGAGCGCATTCAGCTTTTTGATGAAGTTACTGAGGGCTACAATGTAATCCCCAATTTCTTCATTTCTGCTTCTATCGACAAGAAAACATTGTCGTATGAAGACTATACCGAGCCGCATCCCAATCAGCCGCCTGTCAGCCGTCAGTTCAAAAACCGACTATATGACCGCGACACGCTGCTGCTCTCGCATTACGATGTCAACTTCCTATTTGTGCTCGCACTTTATGCCCGAAATAATGCCGGGGCAAAAGCCACATGGCGGCACAGCGTCCGCGACAAGTTCCGTCGCGCCGTGCAGGATATGCTCAAAGAAAAGTTTGAGTTTTACGCATTGGCAGCACACCCTGATGTCAATGCCTCGGCCTACTTCAAAGCGCACTTTCAAGAAACCCTCGGCAAGACTTTCCGACCATACGAGAATCAGAATCTTTTCTCACTTGCGTTAGACAAATCATATCCTGAAGACAACAAACGACTTCGGGCATTGCTCGGCGAAAACTTTTATGTTGTTCCTGTCGAACTCGGTAAAGACCCGACCGTTCAGTTAGAAAAAGAGCGAAAAGATAAAGGTATAGTAAATAGTCCTGATGGTATGGGTAAATTCCTTACCTGTCTTGTGCGCAAGGAAGAAACTGGAGAAGACGGTCGAAAAAATGTCGCAAAACTTTATCAACTGTTCTACAACCATGAGGCAGAGGGTGCTACTTATGTTATGCTTAATATGCCAGGAGGTGACATTTCCGAAGCCAAGTACCTTTTGCCTCTTATCGACAACACAATCGACGGATATTATGACATTGAGCGCATCTCGTTCGGGACACGCACAAAGGTAATGAAGGACGGGCAATCAATCCCGAATTACCCCACCCTCCGTATAAAGATTGGTGCATATCATCCACTCGAACGCCGTTGCACGGAAGGCATCGTTCCCCGCATGGCAAATCAAATTTGGACACTCCAGTACCTCAAAGAGCACATCTTTAATAAGAACAGTACCTACACCACTGACGAAGATGTTCATTTCGCCCGAGAACCAGAGACTTCTTACGGACTTAAAGAACAGGAGGAATGGGATTGTATTGAAGGATTATAATCATGAAAAGGCACTATGAAAGTATATATACTTGGAAGAAATAATGATGACAAAGGGTCGCAGTTGGAAGAACTGACACGTCAATTATTAGAATATCAAGGATTCTCTAATATCGCAAAGGACACGCAACACTCCGGGGCAAATGAAATTGATGTAAGAGCTGAAAAGAAAGATTACGTAGGAATTCGTGACATAAAAACACCTGTTATATGTGAATGCAAAGCATATAACAGGCCGATTGATATGACCGATTGGCTTAAATTTATTGGAAAACTATACATTGAACGAAAAAAAGGCCACGAAGCAAAACATACTATAGGATTGATGATATCCCTATTTGGAGCAAATGGTTGTGTTCAAGGTTCATTTAGGGATGATTTTGCAGATGACGAAAGGATTCAACTGATTACTAACGACGAACTATATTACATCCTTTCTAAGTTATATTCCATAAATAAGGCAACCACAGTAAAAGAGCACCTTAACCACAATCACAAAATTCAATGTTGGGATATTGATATTGCGTATTTTGAAAAGAAGTGCTATCTCATTGTCTCGTTAGACAATTCCAAATATACTATTTGTAATACCTCTGGCGAACTTATGAAAAGACATGAGGTTGAAGAAATAGTACCCTTGATTAATACATGGACCAGTTTTAGTCAAGAAATGTATGAGGATGTCTGGTCTAATGAAGAAACAACGGCTCTATTGAGGATTATTGAGAGCAGTATGTTAACTGGTTTGTTTTCACTCGGTAATCTCAGCCTTGATGATGTTCAAAAACACATCATTTATTCTGATAGTAAAGAATCTGTTCCCAAGGAACAATTAAAAGAAGCAGCATTACATTCGAGATATATCTCTATTGAGGATAATAATACATTGTCTTTGACAGAGATAGATGACGTCATTCCATTTATTAACCATGTCTACAAGATAGGAATGCAAGTAGACCTTTTCTCTTCTGAAAAATTCCAGAACATGATAGACCTGAAGTTAATGGAGCAAATCAAACTTGTTCAATATGGTCTTGATTTGGACAACCAAGAAAGAGATGATTGTATGTTTTTGATAAAACATTCTCCTTCCGCATTATTATACACGATTAATGCAGATGAATTCCTTCATTCATATAAAACAATTGCGACAACTAATCCTGATATAAAGAGGCTGATGCACAATCATTTCTTTCGACAACTGGTAAAATTGTTTGAGGAAGACTTCTCCAATCCAGTATTCAGCTCTATGATGAGAAATAAATTCTCAATAGCAGAATTTAACAACCGTACTACAATATGTTTACAAACAAAAGAAGACAAACGACAAATTTCTTTTGAGCAGAAACTTTTATTAGTACCGATGCAGGGATTTCAACAGCCTATACTATTGTCCCATATTTTAGAGAAATAGTTATATTATGGCGAAGAAATTTGAGATAAGAAATAGCACGGCGGAGTTCCTGATCTTTCAGATTGAGGGTAAGGAAGATGGAGTGCAGGTTGTGTACCATAATGAATCTGTGTGGTGTACGCAGAAGGCTATGGCGCAGTTGTTTGACTGCTCTTCTGACAACATCGGACTTCATCTGAAAAATATTTACGAGACCGGCGAATTGCTTCAGGAGGCAACTACCGAGAATTTCTCGGTAGTTCAAAACGAGGGTGAGCGTCAGGTGAACCGGAAGCTAAAGTTCTACAATCTCGACGCCATTATATCAGTTGGCTATCGGGTAAACAGTACACGAGCCACACAATTCAGACAGTGGTGTACGTTTATTTTGCGTCAGTTTGCTATCCGTGGATATGTGATTGACAAGAAGCGGATGGAAAACGGTTCGTTTATCGGCGAGGACTATTTCGAGCATCTGTTGGCGGAAATCCGTGAGATACGCCTCAGCGAGCGGCGTTTCTATCAGAAGCTGACGGATATTTACGCTACAAGCATCGATTACAATCGTGATGCTCCGACTACTCGATTGTTCTTCAAGAAGGTGCAGAATAAGATGCACTACGCTGTTCATGGTCATACGGCGGCTGAACTTATCGTTGAACGTGCCAACGCCGAGAAAGAACACATGGGGCTGACGACATGGGAGAACGCTCCTGACGGAAAGATTGTCAAGCCAGACGTAAGTATCGCCAAAAATTATCTCAAAGAGAGTGAGCTGGAGGATATGGGACGAATTGTCAACTCATTCCTTGACTTGGCGGAAGATATGGCAAAGCGTCATATTCCTATGACCATGGAGGACTGGGCTAAGCGTATTGATAAATTCCTTGATCTTACCGACCGTCCCGTTCTGACTGATGCCGGACACGTATCGGCCGAACAAGCGAAAGAATACGCTGAAACTGAGTTTGAGAAATATCGCGTCATTCAGGACAAGCTTTTCCAATCTGACTTTGACCGTTTCAACGATGACAATCTTATTCCTTTAGACATAGAGTAACAATTCCATGACATATAAAGATAAATATCAGGAACTTGTTGAGTTATCACGCAGCGATAATCCAATGATAAGAGAACAAGCGGATGCCTGGCTCGTCAGTATCGGTCTGCAAGATGCGGCAGAACTGAAGGTGTCCGCATATTTGCTTGATTTGGTAATCAGTAATGTCAAAGGCGAGATTTCTCGTGATGAAGTGAGTCAAAGATTAAGGGAGCATTATGGGGATAATTTATATGATGAATCCCAAAACTTGCTTGATGGAGGTTATGAGATTTTACCACCCGATTCTCCGAAGATAAAAGAGATAGAGGATTACAACCGTAAACTCCGTCCGGCTTTGTATGCAGAACTTGATAAAAAGAGGAATAGAAGAAAGTTATAATGAAAGCTTTGACATATATTGCGCCTGGGCGGTTCGAGCTGATGGAGAAACCGAAGCCGGAGATTATAGACCCGAAGGATGCTGTGGTGAGAGTTACTCTTTCGAGCATCTGCTCGTCGGACCTTCATATTCTGCATGGGGCTGTGCCTCAAGCGCAAGTAGGCATTACTGTAGGGCATGAACTGGTTGGCGTCGTTGAGGCTGTCGGTTCGGATGTCTCCAAGGTAAAGCCGGGAGACAGAGTTGCCGTGAATGTCGAGACGTTCTGCGGCGAGTGCTTCTATTGCAAACGAGGGTATGTGAACAACTGCACCTCCAGCGGCTGGATGCTTGGTTGCCGCATCAATGGCGGTCAGGCGGAATATGTCCGTGTACCATACGCCGATAATGGCCTTACTCCGATTCCCGACAACGTGAGCGATGAACAGGCTCTGTTTGTCGGCGACATCCTCGCTACCGGTTATTGGGCTGCCACGATTTCCGAAATCTCCGAGGAAGACACTGTACTTATCATCGGTGCCGGACCGACCGGGTCATGCACTCTCGAATGTGTGCAGTTGTATAAGCCTCAAAGAATAGTCGTTTGCGAAGCTGATGAGAGTCGCCGCGAATTTGTGCGGCAGCATTATCCTACGGTGTGTGTTGTCGAGCCGGCAGATTGCCTTGAAGCCCTTAAGCCATTGACAGACGGGCGTGGCGCCGACCGCGTCATCGAGGTTGCCGGAGCCGAGGAGACGTTTGAACTCGCATGGCGTTGTGCCCGTCCCAATGCCATCGTTACGATTGTCGCACTTTACGAGAAGGAACAGATATTGCCGCTGCCGTGGATGTATGGCAAGAACCTCACGTTCAAGACCGGCGGAGTGGATGCCTGCGACTGCGACAAAATCATGCAGCTGATTTCCGACGGCAGGATTGACACAACCCATCTGATAACCCACCGCTACCCTCTTAGCCGCATCCAGGAAGCCTATGCCCTCTTCGCCACCCGCGCCGACAACGTCATCAAAACCGCCATCCATCCGGATTGAAGAGCATAGTCAAAAACTTTATAAACAGAAAGACGACGGCGTCTCGTTAGCAGACAAGACGCCATCGAGAAGGTAAATACTTAGTTCGATTCGATCTGCCTTTGAATCTTGTGTCGTACCTCATCGAAAGACAGAGGCATAAAGTTATTGTTGTCTACACCGACATCAAGCTGTGTCGGGAAAAGGTACTGAAGGCGTCCGGCGTCAATCCCGGTGTTCGATGGGCGGGTGTGCACATGACCGAACAGTTGCCATACATCGTTATGATAGCCACCATCAAAGCACAGATAAGGAAAGTGATTCAGATAGATTTTCTTCTTCCCGACCTGAATGCACATCGCCATTGCAACGTGCTCGAACCTGTCTATGAATCCTTGCCGAATATTCTTGAGGTCATGATTACCGAGAACGAGATAGATTCTGCCGTTTAGACGGTCAAGAATCTTATTCCACTCTTCAGCTCCACCGAGACAGAAGTCTCCGAGATGGAAGACTACATCATCAGGCTCAACCACATTGTTCCAGTTAGTGATGATGGTTTCATTCATCTGATCGACAGTCTTGAACGGGCGATTGCAATATTGCAGTATGTTGGTATGGTTGAAATGGGTGTCGGAAGTGAAGAACAACCGGTCACCGTCAAACTTGAAGTTCATTGTCATTTATTTCTATTATGGCATCCCGGCGGAAATCGGCCTGCTCACCATGGAAGGTGTAACCAAGCTGATTGCAGATGCACCGGGTATTGCCGATGGTTTTGTTTATGTTTCGATGCGAATGGCCGTATATCCAGTATTCGATACGGCTACTGGCAATAAAGTCGCCAAGTTCGGATGTAAAGGCACCGTTTATCGGGCTACCCTTGAACTCGTCGGCCATGAGCTCGAAAGACGGCACATGGTGTGTGGCGACTATGATGTGCTTGGCCTGACTTTCCGCCACACTTCTCTCGATAAACTCACGACAACGCTCATGCTCCTGATTGAAACGCTGGGCCGAGAGACGGAACTGTCCGTTTCTGATACGATGAAAGTCAGTTACTCCGCGTTCGGTCTGATACTCATCATAAGGATGAATCTTTGCCCAAAGAGTTGACGCGATGAGATCGATGTTGGGAGCCAACTGAATCACACAGTTATAGCAGGCTTTTACATTCGGACGTATTTCTTGCTGCCAGCCTTCGTGAAGGTCGTTGATGTCAAAGCTTTTGTATAGCTCATGGTTGCCGGGGATGACGATAGTCTGCCGGAACGATTCGGCACACCAATCCCAAAATGGATGTCGCCTGTAGTTGTCATCACCGAGATAGCCGATGTCTCCGGCTAATATCAGAACATCGCCGACTGCTGCCAGCAGATTCTCTTTCAGCCAACGGCTGTTTTCATGAAACTCCAAGTGGAGGTCAGATGCGTATTGTATTTTCATATTTCCTTATTGCTGAGTTGTTAAGCGAGAGGACTTACCTTCTCAAGCTTATTCCATTTAGTGTTTGCGACTATTTCCTTGATAACAACCTTGCCGACTTCGTCCGCATAAGGGAGTTTCATCTGGCTACCGATGTCATCGCCCTGCATATATCGATACGCATAAGGGGTAATCTCTACGTAGTCAGTTTCCTTCAAGATTCCGAGAATATGATCGACTTCTCCCAATTCAACCGAGATTCCGGCATCAGACAATCCTATGACAGCTCGGAAGCAATCATCAAGATTCCAATAGCTACCGGTGCCGACAGAAAAGTGCCATTGTCCATTGGTATATGTAGGGTACATGTGAACTCTCGCATACACCACATCAAAGCCGTGATAAGGTGAGACATCGCTCTTCCATCTCCTGAAATCATCCTCAGAATCAAGATTATATTCTCTTGCCTCGTGCCCTTTGCTTGAATGCCTGAAGACTTCGACATCATCTCCCGACATCTTGCCATATACAGCTTCGTATGCTATACGCCAATAGTGCATATAACGTCTGAGGGTCATCTCAGAGAACAGAGTAGGCTCGACCTGATTCTCGTATAAGTTGATTACCCGAGGTATATCGATTCCGTCATAGCTATTGTCAGGAATCAAAGAGTTCAGGACTGACCTCTTTATCAACCCTTCTCTCCGGTAGTAACTCAAATATTTCTCAACATACGAATTATATTGTTCGGGCGCAGACAAGATGTTGTCAACGAGTCCGGCAACATACTTCTCGATTTTTGAGAATATTTCGGCGAGTTCATCCTCATAGAAACAATGGCGGGAATTACAATCCTCCTTGTCACAAAATACATGGTGGTCATAAGTGTCTCCGGTGATATAGAGATAATGGCGATTCTTATAGGTTGATACCGACAACCTATACCACTCCCATCTTTTACCCTTGACCTCAAACCAAAGACTTCTCCTCTCATCATCGCCCATAGGAGCCAGACGACTCATCGAGCCATGTATGCTGCGTATGATATCAGCACACTTCCCCGAAACGACGGTCACATCAAGACCGCGACTGTCGGGGAGGTAGAGGATGTCTGACTGAGTCAGAGCATTCTGGCGATATAATTTCTTTTGATCATTAAACTTCATTTTCATTCGGGTTATGCGTCCTAAGACGCGATTATTGAAATGTGCGTCCGCAGCTAATCGCGACGGAGAAGGTTATATCGGTTTGGACACAAAAAAACGACTGTCGGGAAGCTTGGTAAGGACTTTCCGACAGTCGTTATATCTCAGTAGTCTGTATTTGTAGACTAACTTATGTCAGTTGGGTTACTGAAACGAAACGGTCGGACAGCTCCGCAATATGATGTGCCTGTTGTTGACGGCATAAGCACACATGCATTGCGTTCAAAGCCTTTTAAGCTTTGAATACCTTTGATGATTAGTATGTTGCAATGCTGTCTTGCCATTTGTCTCTTTTTTTGTGGCCGCAAAGTTAATACTTTTTCACAAATCCACCAAAAAAATTTTTCACAAGCGACAGAAGTATGATATACTATACTTTATTCGACCAATTTCAATACCAACTATAACAGAATGGTCGAAAGTATGATTTATTATACTTTCATTTGGCAGTTTCAGAAATTCTCCTTATTTTTGCGAAAAAGTTTATTATGTCAGACTATGAAACTGATGGATATAATGAAACAGCGTAGGGAAACGCTTTCCCTCACCCAACAGGATCTTGCTGAAATGTCGCAAGTGGGTCTTGCTACAATCAAGGATATTGAGCGTGGCAAGGGTAATCCTGCACTTAGCACCGTGAAGAAAATTCTTGATGTTCTTGGCATTGAGATTGAATATCGTATAAGGCACACCGTATGAAACAGCTTGAAGTATATTTCAATGAAATAAAAGCCGGCATATTGACGGAGAAGCATCCGGGAATCGGATATTCTTTCCAATATTGTAAAGATTATTTTGACTCTCCCATGCCCCCGATTTCTGCGACGCTACCCAAAAGAACAGATGCTTTTTATTCTGAGTACTTGTTTCCTTTCTTCTCTAATATGATTCCGGAGGGAGCAAACCGCCGTGTGATTTGCCGCTCGTTGAAAATTGATGAACAGGATTTTTTCGGACTGCTTGAAGCGATGGCCGACAGAGATTTTATAGGAGCCGTTAATGTAAGGAGGATTACCAATGATTGAAATAAAGAACTGTCCTTCTTCTCTTGCTGAGGGATTTAACACTTATAGCCCGAAATACGCCAAATTACTATTTGGTAAAACAAAAGTGAATCCGGTACTTGGATTTGACATTGACGAGTTCCGGAATGTCGGCGAGATTGCGGATGCCATGCACCGCATATCGGTTTCAGGCGTTCAGGAAAAATTTCCGGCTATTATAAATGCAGATGCAATCAATATAGCAGGCGACAATGAGCGTTCTACGCATATATTGAAACCCGCGCCCTGGGACAAGACTCTTCGTGACCGCAAGATGATTCCTGCCAACGAACATCTTACTATGCAGATTGCCTCACAGATTTACGGAATACAGACCGCAGCAAATGGTCTTTGTTTTACGCCCAAAGGACAACCGGTATATATTACACGCCGTTTCGACATCCTCCCCGACGGGTCAAAACTCCCGATGGAAGATTTCGCCTCGATAATAGGCAAGAATGAACAGACCGCCGGACTCCAGTTCAAATACAACGGTTGCTATGAGGATATTGCCAAAGCGATTAGGGCAAATGTCGCCGCGTGGATGGTTGATATGGAGAGATTCTTTGAACTCGTGGTTTTCAATTACATTTATGCGAATGGCGATGATCACCTTAAAAATTTCTCGTTGATTCTGAATGGGCACGATTACCGTCTGGCTCCTGCTTACGATCTAATCAATACAAGTTTACATGTCAATGGCGATGACTTCGGTCTTGACAGCGGACTGTCATCTGATATAGAAAAGAGCGACGTTTACGATAGAACCGGTCATCCCTGCCGTCTGGATTTTGAGAAATTCGGAGACAAAATTGGCCTGGTAAAAAAACGTATTGATAGAATCCTAAACAAATACACCGCTTTACCAGAAGGTGCAAAGCGACTTGTTGACCATAGTTTTCTCACCGACAAACTGAAACGCAATTATGTCCGCATCGTAAACGAGCGAATAAACCGTTTCAACAGATTTTCAGAATAATATCAATTTAGCCCATACAAAAATGTCAAAAGCAAAACTAAAAAAATATATGTCGGCTCTATCAAAAGAACAGGTTGTCGATATTATGTTCCAGTTATACGATGCGAGCAAGGAAGCGAACGCATGGCTTGAGTTTTATATGGAACCCAATAGCGATGCCGAGCTTGAAAAATACAAGAAGGCAATACGCAACCAATTCTTTGGCCGCAATGACTGGCCTAAAGATCCGAGTTTCAGAGAATGCAATAAACTGATAACCTCATTCAAGAAACTTGTACCTGCCCCACATGCCATTGCCGACCTGATGCTCTACTATGTGGAACAAGGATGCAGCTTGACTGCACAATTTGGCGATTACGACAATCCGTTTTATACCGCTCTTGAAAACAATTTCAACAAAGCGGTCAAATTCATATCAGCTAATGGACTAATGTCAGAATACTCGCCACGCATGAAAAAGATGATTGAGTCTGTGGAATGTTGTGGATATGGCTTCCCGGATACATTGTGGGACATCTACTACGAATACGCAGAGGATTGATTAAATTCTTTTTAAGGCCTGGATTCTTCAATTGAGTAGAACAAGAGTTACACTTTTTCGACCGAATAACCATGCCTCCATTACACTTTTTCAAACGAACAACCGAGGGATTGCTACACTTTTTCAAACGAATCGATAATGACCTCGTATCCGCCGTTTGCACATCTTAGTTAAAACAGCTAACTTTGCGGGTACAAAAACACAGGCCCGAGAGGGTCGGAAAAAGCGATTTTCAGAAGGTAAAAACGGCGCATCTTCGGGCTTTTGTACCCGAAGATTTGCAATCCGTTGAGCGGCAAGATGTTCTACGCACTGCATCGGATGTGGAAACAGTAACATCTTTACTGTCTGCTTTGATGACTCCACATTTGAAGTCGCTACTGCCGGAGCTGCGAACAGAGAATCCGTCAGAGGCGTTCAGATTGCCGTTTACTGTAAAATCGCCGCTACCGGAAGATGATACATCTTTCAATGTCTTGTTACTGACATAGATTGCGGGAGCTTCGCCATGAACGACAATGTTTTCGTATGAACCTGATTTCATGGAGATGTATAGCGTTCCACCTGAGACCTCAATGTTCATCTTTTTGATAAGATTCTCGGGCAGTCTTCCTCTGACCTCAAAATCGTCTTCTTTATCAGACTGAGTGAACACCACATCGACAAATCCTTTCGATATGATGGAATCGAAATCCGATGAAACATCGAACTTGTGGTCTGTCATCTTGCCGGGTGTAAATGGTTTGTAGTCTTCTCCCGTTCCGG
>CAMYSW010000003.1:0-24637 GCA_947297425.1 uncultured Porphyromonadaceae bacterium | reverse complement strand
AGAGCCTCCAGTCTGTATTTTCCCTCCGGAACTTCAGCGCTGACGGGGAATGTCTCGTCCACATTCTCCACTCTTTGGTTATATACCCGCACGCTGACATTGGAGTCGAAAACAAGCGAGGGATTATTCACATTGACAAGGCGGATGGTGATTCCCGAAATATCATAATCACCGGTCATGCTTTCCATATCGAACGAAGCGCGTCCCGAACCTCCTGCATATAAGTCTCCGTCGGTGGATATGGCGGAATGAAGCACCACATCGGGATAGGGCATATGCTTTTCGCCGATGATTATGCTACCTTCCTTTACCGAGGCATAGGTGCGGGATGTCAGTCCATTGGGATGGCGGAGTATTTTCCAGCCGGTGTCTCCGTCTCCCTTGTAGACAAGTCTCAGTTCATAGCCGTCGCCATCGGCAACGTTTGGCACAGAAGACGTCACATTCTGAAGGGTTACAAGTGTCGAACCGGAATGTCCGTTGGTGAAACCTCCCAGCGACATGGCGTTACCTCCGAGTGTCGCCACTATTTCACCATTTTTTACAAGGGCACCCTCGATGCGTCCGTTGAACGGTTCCACATCAATGTTACCTATGAAGCTCATCATGGTGAATGTGTCGTTGAACGGACCGTCTACACTGAGACGCGACTCTCCGTAGAGTGCATGCTCGCGAACCGAGCCTTCCTGTGCCGGGCGGATACCTGTCACCATATCCTGGCTGAGATTGTATCCTCCTGCTCCGCCGCCTTCGCCAAGCGATGACGGGTCAAGATGGTTGATACGGAAATAGCCGTTGGAATTGCCGTACCAACCCCAGTTTACGTGAACAAAGTCTTGCGAATCATATCCGTCGAGCACAAAGGCGTGTCCGCCCGTCCCTTTGTCGCTTGTGCCACCATAGAACACCGGACGCCCTTCGGAAAGCTCTTCTTTTATAAGAGCCATCCATTCGGATGTGGAATAATAGTCGCGCAAATGTCCGCGCACGCCTGCGTCATATCCGAAATAAGTGCGCAAGGCATAAGGAACGAGCATGTCGTAAGCTCCGCTGCCCGCTTCTTCATATTGCATTTCTACCGCGATGCCGAAATGGGCGGCAAGTGTGGAGTATGCGAGGGTCTGTTGTGCCGAGACCTGCTGGGGCACTTTGCCGGGCATTAGGTCCCACTTATATTCGGTGTTGGCGAAATCGGCTGTAAGGGTGTTTTTCGACAATGGATCGGTATATGTCTTGCTGCCTGTGCCTTTTGCCGGATAGCTGTGGAAACGCATGATCTGTGTAGCCGCACACGCCACACATCCTGTGTAGAAATGTTTTGTGCCGGCATAAACAGGAGTCATAGTGTTAAACGGCGCATCCTGTCCCCATGTAATGTTGTCGCCGAGCAAAGGCGCTACAACCGGTGAGGGGGTGTTTACAGAGGCTTTGCCGGCAGGCTCTCCCTCAGAAGGGAGAGCCTTGTATGCAGTGGTGTACATGCCGAGCAAATCTGTGAGCCCTTCAGGTGCCGACACCGGGTCTATAGCTCCCGAATGGCTATAGGCAAGGATTTCTCCGAACCGGTCATCGCCTGATACTATTATAAATCCGCCGCCGTCGTAATTATAAATATAATATGGAAGGGAGGCATTTTTATCTGCAGTATTCCCCGGAACTTTCTTCAGCCTTGGCGCATTGATTGCCTTGCCTTTAATAAATCCGGCTGCTATGTCTTCAGCCTGCGACGGAGTGATTGTTTTCGCATCAGCTCCTACTGTCAGACTGATTGCCGCCAACAGATAAAACAGTTTTTTCATGTTGCGTTATGATTGTATGGTTACAGAGTGGTCAGAGGGCAAGCTTGCGGGCTACGGCTCCTGCCTTTACAATCACTACACCTGAGGCGTTTACGCGAAGAGTGTTGACACCTGAGGATACCGTGGTGTTCATGATTTTGCGTCCTGAAAGATCGTAGATCTCAATGATCGTGTCTGTGGTTGCTGTCACTTCAATCATGCCGTTGCCAGCTGATCTGAATGTTACTGTGTCTTCAGTGCCTATAGTCATGTCTTCAACACCGGAGAACTCGGCTATCAGTGCTTCATCGCTTGGTGCAGAGTAGATTACGCCTACGTTGCCCCCGTCAACTGTCCTTGCCGCAGCTGTAACGGTAACATAGTAAGCAACATTGTCTTCTTTTTCAATACTGCCTGTGAAGCTTGTTGTCTCAACCTCCGCAGTCTTGTAAGTGGATGTAGTTACATATCCGGCGGGTTTAACTTGCTTCACGGTTATGTCATCGAAGAAATAACGGAAACTTGTTTCACCATTGAAATCGTATATTTTCACTTTTGAAGCTGCAGTGCCTCCAGTCAAGTTTACGGTATATGTATGGAATCCGCTGACATTAAGTTTTAATTCCACCGGTTCTGAAAGGTTGCCTTCGGCATCTTCCAGTGCAAGTTTCAAAGCTCCATCAGTGGAGAGGACGCGGTTTTTGGTTGCTGCAGCCGTGAGTATTACCGTCACTTTGCCGTTGTCGGAAGAGAGGTCCATGACCGGAGTGGCGAGATATGATTCTCCTGTAGAATAAGGGGTGAGACCCATGCCGCCATTGAAATAGCACATGTCCTTGCCTGTCCATCCTTCTTCTCCGAGCATTTCGAGATGACGGTCATATGCATATTCGTAGTTCTCAATAGTGCCCGTAGTAAAGCAGTCGAACGATTCTGTAAGCATGTCTGCGCTTCCGGCTTCGGCAAGGGTCTTGCGGCATAGTACATTCACGAAATAGCTTTCTGCATCAGCTACGGCGCCCCATGTCGCGGTATAGCTACCGTCTGATGAAGCTGATACGCTAACCGCTGGTTTGTTGAGCGCAGAAATCACCTTTATCACCTCTATCTCTTCGGAATTACCTGATACGGCAGTCTCATTTGCTGCACGTACAGTATAGTAATAAGTGATTTCCGGGTTTAAGCCTTCCACTTTGTATGATACATAAGAAGAGGAAGTTGGAGTCACCTCCTGATTCTCAAGGAACATGATTTTCTTGTCGTCAGCTCCATAGCTGTAGACATCGAGATAATATTTTGTAGCGCCGCTTACTGCCTTCCATCTTGCCGTGAATGAAGTGCCGTTTGCATCAGAGGGGAGGGATGGCACGGGAACACCAAGGAACTCATTGCCCTGTTCAATCTTGATACTCTTGAGGAAGATTCCGTCGGCAACCAAGAAAGGACTGATTTTAGCGAAGTTTGAGGTGGTGCCGGGAGTCACGATGTATTCAACTGTGGTCCAGTCTCCGGAATTTATTTCGGCATTTTCGGTTATTGAGTAACCCCATTGGAGCTGAGTCATGCCCATATCTGTCTTATTGAGTTTCACCACCAATGTTACCTTTACTCCACCGTTTGCAGGAGATATGGTAAGGTTGCCGGTGCGCACGGATGCCCCATCATTGATATAAAGAGCGCCACCAGCCTGTCCGACACCGGTTGCCGGGGTTATGGACCAGCCCGTTAGTCCGAGTTGTGAAAATTCACTGGAGTATTTGAACATCTGTGGAGCATTTTCAGAACCTGCCGTGCATTTTTCCGAGAAGTCAACATCAAGAAGTATCGAGGTTTCGGCTTCTGCGAAGCCGTAACCTAATACAATAGCAGCTGCTATTGTCGCTGTGCGTAAAAAATTTCTCATCCTTTTCGTATAATTAATGATAAATAATGATCTGTTAGGATAATTTAAGGTGTATGCCGTAAAGTTATGTAAATTTTATTATTTATCCAAATTTATAACATTTATTCCATAAATATTTAATTTTAAAAGATTCTTGTATTGCAAAAACAGCATCTAAGTTGAAAATGGAAGATGGCAGGTATGTGCTTGCGGTGCTCATTTTTTTGTTGGCGATTTCTGTTCAATGGAATATCGTGGGCGGTGCTTGACTTCGGTATATATTTTGCCTATGTATTCCCCGATCATACCGAGTGACATCAGTATCACTCCGGAGCAGAACCATATGGAGAGCATAAGTGAGGTCCATCCTTCAATCGTTTCACCTCCGAAGTATCGTATCATGACATATATGAATATTCCGAGAGCTACCAGAAGAAACCCCAGACCGAGAAAGAATACCATACGCACCGGGCGCACGGAAAAGGAGGTGATTCCGTCCACTGCGAAGTTGACCATCTTCTTAAGCGGATATTTGGATTCTCCTGCCTGACGCGGTTTGCGGTCATAGTAAACTGATGTCTGATTGCGTCCTAACCGGGGTATTATGCCACGAATAAAAATATTTCGCTCGTCGTATTTTAAAAAATCTTTTATCGCCTCGGCGCTCATAAGTCGAAAATCGGCATGGTTATACACCGATTTCACACCAAGACCTTTCATGAGCCTATAAAAACTTTGGGCGGATTCGCGTTTAAACCATGTATCTGATTCCCGGCTGTTGCGCACTCCATACACGATATCGTATCCTTCCCGGTATTTCGCTACCATTTGCGGTATTGCCTCTATATCGTCTTGAAGGTCTGAATCTATAGATATTGCAGCGTCGCAGCAATCTGCCACGGTATCGAGTCCCGCTATAAGGGCGTTTTGATGGCCTGAATTGGCAGAGAGTTTCACGCCTTGCACGTTCTTGCTTTCTGAGGCATATTTCTCAATAAGGTGCCATGTCAAGTCGCTGCTGCCATCGTCTACGTAAAGGAGGTAGCTGTTATCGGAGATTTCCTCGTTGAGGATCATGCGTTTAAGTAGCCCAGTGAGCGTGGAGTTCGTTTGAGGCAATACTTCTTGCTCATTATAGCAAGGTATGACAATGGCTATTTGTGGCAGGTTGTTAGGCATAGCTGAAAAGATTGAGATACAAATTTAATGAAAAAAACGATATTTTGATTAAATTTGTACTTAGAAGCGGTTTAGGTTGTTTAAACAACTTCTAAGTAATTGCGCATACTTAAGTAAGTAGTCGCATTAAACCGATAATAAAATGATTTTAATCTCACATATCATCAACTTGCTCTTTTTGAATCTTTTCCCGTGTTTCTTCAGTCACAATGCACGCATTGCTCCTTTATCAACACCGGAAAATCTTTCAAAAATAGCTGCGTTTATAATATGTGTTTAATGCGATCACTTACTTATGAAAAAAATTACCTTTATAATACCATGTCACAATGAAGAGGCAAATTTAGTCCGTCTGCATGAAGAGCTTGATCTCTTTTCGCATTCCCGTTATCAGGTTGCCGTCAAAGATAATGATGTCGATATGATTTCAGAGGTTGACATGAGCGGATATGAGATGGAATTTCTCTTCATCAACGATGGAAGTTCCGACAGCACATTGGATATTATAAAGGCTCTCAGGGATGAAGACGAAAGAGTGACGGTATTGAGCCTTTCCCGTAACTTCGGGAAGGAAAGCGCCATGCTTGCCGGTATGGATTATGCCAAAGGTGATGCGGCGGTGATAATGGATGCAGATCTTCAGCATCCGCTTAACGTGGTGCCGGAAATGATATATTGGTGGGAGAGGGGGTATGACGACGTTTATGGAAAACGGATAAATCGTGGTCGGGAAAGCCGGATACGCAAGGTTCTCTCACTTTCTTTCTATAACTTCTTGAGCAAGGTGAGCGATATTGACATTCTTCCCAATGTCGGTGATTTCCGTCTGCTTGACAGGCGTGCCGTGAGGGCGCTGACTCAGATGAGGGAAACGCAGAGATATATGAAGGGGCTCTATTGTTGGGTAGGTTTCCACAAGAAGGAGGTGCCTTTTGATCAGGCAGACAGGAATGGGGGAGTGTCCAATTATAAATTAATAAGGCTCGTGAATCTTGCAATAGAGGGGATAACAAGTTACACCACTTCCCCTTTGAGAATATCCATGATTGCAGGAATATTGGTGTCTTTCCTTGCTTTTGCATATCTGATATTCATGTTTGTAAAGACATTGGTGTGGGGCGAGGTGATAACGGGTTTTCCCACCCTGATCTGTGTTATCCTATTTCTTGGAGGCATGCAGTTGCTTGCTCTTGGAATAATAGGGGAATATATCGGCAGGATTTTCAATGAGACCAAAGGGCGTCCGCCTTATATAGTTGAAAGCTACAACGGGGAGAAAAATGATTTTCCAATGTAGATCCATATGATTGAGAATGATACAAAAAATATCGGCATGAACGATTGTGGCATGTCTGTGGTTATTCCGGTGAAAAATCGTGAGGGGCTGATTGTAAGGTGTCTTGATAGCGTGAAGGCACAGACCTGGAGACCGGTGAGGGTTATCGTTGTGGATAATGGCTCAACTGACAGGACGGCTCCGGTTGTCAAGGAATGGATCGAAGCGAATAAGGAGGTGGAGTTTTCGGTAAAGCTTGTTGATGAACAACGCCCCGGGGCTGCATGTGCACGCAACAGGGGATTGATGGAAGTTGACACGGAATATGTGCTTTTTTTTGATTCTGACGATGCCATGGCTCCGGATCTGATAGAAAATGCAATGTCTGCTTTCTGTAATGACAGCGCTGTGGACCTGGTGCATTGGCGCACGGAAGTGATTTATCCGGATGGTTCTGTGAAAAAGCGGAAGTTCAATCCCGGAAATTATTGGCGTTATCATATATATCATGCATTGTTGGGAACGCTATGCTATGCTGCCAGAACTTCTTTTTTTCGCAAAGCGGGGGGATGGGATAATTCACTTACAGGATGGGATGATTGGGAAGCGGGAATCAGGATCCTGCTGGCTAATCCGGCTATAGTTGCGATTGACAGGGTCCTCGCTTATATCTATCCTCAGGCAGAGTCTATTACCGGCACGGATTTCCATTCAAAGGCTGGAGAATGGGAACGAGCCATAGACAGGGCGGAGGAAGATGTAGCATGCTCGGGCAGGGATGATGCCGAATGGATTATTGGCATGATAAATTATCGGCGTGCCATACTTGCCTCGCACTATGAACGTGAGAAGCGTCATGACCTTGCCGCTCCACTACTTGAACGGGCTTTGAGGCATAGTTGCCTGTCAGGGTATCGCAGATGGCTGCTTAAAATGCTTTATCATTACACCGCAATTGGAGGACGAGGAGCGTATATGTTGTGGACATAATGGATCGGAATGAAAGTAATAACGGTAAATGAAGAGGGATTCTGGAAGATGTGTCAGTGTCTGGAAAAGGAAGTTCTGGATTCGGGCTATATGTTTGACACGCTTGTGGGGATTGCCCGTGCCGGAGTCTATGTGGCAGACCGGTTCGATGCTGAAAATAAGTTCATAATTACCAGCCAGAGGAGCGGAACGTCAGCCAAGAAAGGGATTCTGGTTTCTATATTGCGGGTTCTTCCGGCTTTTGTAAACGGTTTTCTCCGCTGTGTGGAGGCTAAATGGCTTGAGATGAAGGACAGTTTTCGCAATCGGGAATTAAAAAAGATAGATCTTGATCCGTTATTGAGGGAACGGCTTGCACAAGGCGCATGTAAGGTGCTTGTTGTTGACGATGCAGTGGACAGCGGTCTTTCTCTATTGAGCGTTGTGGAGGCAATGAAGATAGTGTCAAATGACAATGAGATCCGCACGGCTGTAATTACCGTGACGCGTAAGGAACCGATGGTTGAGCCTGATTATGCTTTATTCCGGGATTCGACCCTTATCAGATTTCCTTGGGCGGTGGATGTGGCGAGGGAGGCTTTAGGTGTTAGGCTTTAGGTGTTGGGAGGTATATAATTTTAGAGGTTGATTATGGTTGTTGTGGATCTTGACGGCACATTGGTGGATTGCAATTCTTTTACGGAGTTTGTTAGATTCATTTTCAGACGTTATCCGGGACTGAGGTTTCGTTTAGGTCTTGTAGTGCTCGTCAGGAAAATAAAGTTTATAAGCCATCATCAGGCAAAAGGGAAGATTGTATCTCTTGCCTCGAGGTTAATGTCGGATAAGGATATTGATGATTTCACCCAGTTTTTATGTGGAAAAGTTAACAATAAAGTTTTAGAAATCATCAAGGGTGACGATAACGTGATTCTTGCAACTGCCGCGCCTGAAATGTATGCCACTGTTTTTGCCGACAAGATGGGAATAGGGAAAGTGTCGTCAACGATTGCCGGATGTCAGGAAAATAAAGGTGCACGCAAAGAAATGGATGTCCGGGAAAAAATGGGCGGCTTCACTGAAAAAACTATAGTAATAACGGACCATATGGATGACCTGCCGATTCTTCGGGCAAACAGGGATGGCGTGAATTATTTAGTGGAACCTTCCCGCCGCAGTCTGGATATGATACGGCGGGAAGGAATAAGGTTTATTCTGTTGGATTGATGGCGGCAATAAGTTTCACTGCCGAAACATATTGCTCTATTGCCTCTGCCACTTTCTTTGCATCGCGCATGGCATGAACCACGGTTGCCGGTTGTGCCGACACGTCTCCTCCGGCGAACACGCCGACGCGTGTTGTCATGCCGTAAGGCATTTCCCGGGTGAGCACGTATCCTTTGGCATCAACGTCGATACCTTCTGTTGTGGAGACTATCCGTGCCGCCGGGGCGCTTCCCACTGCAGCTACCAGATGGTCTGCGGGATATTCCATACATTCTCCATCGGTTTCTATTATCAATGATTTCAGGCTTGTGCCTTCGCCTCCGTTAACTTTCACGACATTGGAGTTCCACATGAATTTGACTCCTTCTGCCACTGCTTCCTCGTATTCGGAACGCAATGCGCGTAATTTGTCGGCTGTACGGTAATACACCACGGTCACTTCCTTGCTGCCCATACGCAGGGCGGTGCGTGCCGCATCCATGGCGGTGTTGCCGCCTCCGATCACGAACACTCTGTCTCCGTCGCCCACCACGACTTCTTTGCGGTCGAGATGTCCGGAGTTATATAACTGCACGCGACGCAGGAACCTGAGTGCCTGACGCACGCCGGCATGATTCATCCCTTCTATGGGCAATTTTTTTGGAAGACCAGCACCTGTGCCTATGAATATGGCATCGAATCCACGGTCGAAAAGGTCATCGATTGTGAAATCTTCACCGATTGTCACACCGAGATGGAATTTGACACCGAGGGCTTCTATTTTGCGTATTTCGCGACGGACAACCTCTTTGGGAAGACGGTATTCAGGTATTCCATAAAGGAGAACACCTCCTGCTTCCTGTTCCATCTCAAAGATTTCTACATTAAACCCTTTGCGCGCGAGGTCTCCGGCGATTGTGAGCCCTGCCGGTCCGCTGCCTATCACGGCTACGCAACCTTTGGTTTTCTCGGGGATCTTGTCATGATTCAATCCGGATGCGCTGTCGAAATCTGCTACGAACCTCTCCAGCTTACCGATATTTATATGCTTTCCAACCTTTGCGAGGGCGCAGTTTCCTTCGCATTGACGTTCGTGGGCGCATACGCGGCCACAAACTGCCGGAAGATTGCTGCGGCTGCGGATTATTTCGATGGCGTTGCCGAAATTTCCTTTAGCCAGTTCCGCTATCCAGTCAGGGATATCATTTCCGATGGGACAGCCTTTCTTGCATCCCGCTACTTTGCATCCCAGACACCTCTGGGCTTCCCTGATAGCTTCGGGAAGCGTGTAATTTTGCGATACTTCTTTAAATTGCTCCATAAATAATTTTTAACGTTGCACTCTGCCGTTGGCTGATCCTCCAGCCAAGGCTTCTACTTCTTCAACCCGGACCAGGTTGAAATCTCCGTTGACGGTATGTTTGAGGGCTGATGCCGCTACCGCAAACTCCAACGCTTCGCCTTGCGTCGGTTTGGTGAGCAGTCCATATATAAGTCCTCCGGAAAATGAGTCTCCGCCACCTACGCGGTCGATGATCGGGTCGATATCATAACGCTTTGACTCATAAAACTCGTTACCGTCATATATCATGGCTTTCCAGCCGTTGTGTGTTGCCGAGAAAGATTCCCTCAATGTGGATGCGACGTAGCGGAATCCAAATTCCTGCGCCATGGCACGGAATATTCCTTTGTAGCCTTCAGCTCCTGTTTCTCCGGCTTCCACATCTGCATCAGGCTTGAAGCCGAGACAAAGTTCGGCATCTTCTTCGTTGCCTATGCATACGTCTACATACTGCATCAAGGGGCGCATTATGCTTTGTGCCTTTTCTTTGGTCCAAAGTTTTTTGCGGAAGTTAAGGTCGACGGATACGGTAACACCGTGTCGTTTTGCGGCTTCGCATGCAAGGCGTGTGAGTTCTGCAGCCTTGTCGGAAATTGCGGGTGTTATTCCGCTCCAATGGAACCATGAGGCATCTTTCATTATTTCGTCGAAATCAAAATCAGTAGGATCGGCTTCGGCGATAGAGGAGTGTGCACGGTCGTATATCACTTTGGACGGGCGCATGGAAGCGCCTGTCTCGCAGTAATATATTCCTACGCGGTCGCCGCCACGGGCGATATATCGGGTGTCGACACCATATCGGCGCAATGCATTGACAGCTGCCTGACCTATTTCATGGCTCGGGAGCTTGCTGACAAAGAATGCATCGAGTCCATAGTTAGCACAGCTTACAGCAACATTTGCCTCGCCACCGCCCCAGATGGCATCGAAACTGTCTACCTGCACAAATCTCTTATTCCCTTCGGGAGAAAGGCGAAGCATGATTTCGCCTAATGTAACTATTTTAGCCATATCGTGTTTTTTTATTACTTATATTATTACGTTTCAGAAAGGTAAACTTACCAAAACAAGTTTTATTGTTTTTTCTGTCCGTCTGTTTCCACTTCACCTTTTATTATCAATAGCTTGTCTCCTTCCTTGAGTTGCCGTTTGCCGTTGGGGACTATGTATTGTCCGTCACGGTGGATCATCATCACGAGGGAACCTTCCGGCAGGTTGATACAGCTCAATGTGTTGCCATTTTCCAGATGTGAGGCATTGAGCACAATCGAGTGAAGCGAAGTGGGATGTTCGTCGGCAAGCTCAACTCCGAAATCATGTTCCCGAGGAGTGCTGTCGTCTATAAGATTCAGCTTTCGTGCCACGGAAATAACGGAGGTCCCTTGAATAATTAAAGACAGGAGTGTGACAAAGAACACTATGTTGAATATTTGTGACGCTCCTGGAATTTCAGCTATTACAGGATATGTGGCGAAGATTATGGGCACGGCACCCCTGAGTCCTACCCAGGAGATGAAGGTCTTTGTCCTGAGGTTTATTTTGCGGAACGGGGCAAGGCACAGGAATACGCTTAGCGGTCGTCCCGCAATTATCATGAATAAGCCGATCAGGAAAGAGACTGCAGCTACAGACAGCATTTCATGCGGATTGACAAGCAATCCTAACATGAGGAATACCACTATCTGGGCAAGCCAGGTCAAGCCGTTCATAAACTTCGAAATGCTCTTGTGGTAAGGAAGAGAGGAGTTGCCGAGTACGATTCCGCAGATATATACGGCAAGATAGCCGTTGCCTTGCATGGCTGTTGTCAAGGTGTATGTTAGGAATATGGCTCCTATTATGAGGATTGAGATCATGGCAGTGGCTTGTCCCGGATCTTCGGTAGTTGTCTTATTGCCAATCCTGCGGTAGAGTCCGGTTATCCATTTGGTAATGAATCCCATGGCGATGCCTGATGCACTGCCGATGCCGAACTGCAGTGCGAGCTGGCTGACAAGCATGGATGCAGAAAGCGAGTTTCCCAATGTTATGGCTTCTATGAGTATTATGGTAAGCATATATGCCATAGGATCGTTTGAACCGCTTTCAAGTTCAAGAAGGGGACGGAGATTATTTTTCAATCCCACTTTCTGGGATCCCAATATGCCGAATACGGATGCGGAGTCTGTTGACGACATTGTTGACGCAAGCAGGAGCGAAGGTATGAAGGCAAAATGTATGTTGGTCCAGGAAATTCCCGAAAGCCAGAAAATGAACAAGCCGGTAATCAGGGAGGTGAGGAGAACGCCGATGGTTGAAAGCATGATACCGGAAGAGAGGACGGGACGGATTGAAGATACGCTGGTCGACATGCCACCGGAGAACAGTATGATGCAGAGAGCTATCATGCCAATGAACTGGGCATCGTGCATGTTGCTGAACTGCAGTCCGAGACCGTCTGTGCCGAAGAGCATTCCGACAATCAGGAACACAAGGAGTAACGGGAGTCCGGTGCGGTAACTTGATTTGCCTATCAACACTCCCGCAATAAGGAGCACCGATCCGAGAAGAAGTATGTTCTCACCACTGATTATTGGCATATGTTGTTGAGAAGTGATGGTTATTCGCTGCAAATTTACAAAAATAAAGCGTGGATGCAAAAAAGGTCGATTGGTCTTCATGTATATTTCATTTTCAACTTGATTTTTACAGCTACTAAAAAATCCTTAATTTTGCATATTGCTTATTTAAGAACATGGATTATGGATTCTACTCGATGCTGGTGGGCGGGTGATGACCCGCTTTATGTGAAATATCATGATGAAGAGTGGGGACGTCAGGTCTTTGATGACAAGGGGCTTTTTGAGTTTCTGATACTTGAAGGTGCTCAAGCCGGACTCGCATGGATAACAGTGTTGCGCAAGCGTGAAGGTTACAGGACGGCGTTTCTTGATTTTGATTATAAGTCTGTAGCGAAAATGACTCAGGAGGATGAAGAGCGACTGATGCATTTTGACGGTATTGTCAGAAACCGGTTGAAGATACATGGCGCAATCGTGAATGCCGGGCTGTTTGATGAGGTTGTCAAGGAATTCGGATCTTTTTATAATTATGTGATGACTTTCCTTCCAGATGGAAAAAGGATTGTCAATGATGTTCCTGACATGAAATCGGTGCCGGCTTCGTCTCCGGTGTCGGATGCTATGAGCAAGGATCTGAAACGAAGAGGCTTTAAGTTTGTAGGCACTACGATATGCTATGCGTTTCTTCAGGCAACCGGATTCATTGATGATCATCTGAATTGTTGTCCCTGTAAATATAAGTAAGTTTGTGGTTAGTGCTTTAGGATTCATATCGTTTTTATTAGTTATGTCAGCTGTTTTGTCAGGCGGGTCGTTATCTTCAGGATATAATTGTAATCATGCAAATGACAGCGTGATGACGGCTCAGGCGAAGGCGTTTGTAGAAAATATGCCTGAAGGTTTGCAGTCACGTCAAGAAGAGGCTGTAAGGCTGGCGCTTGCGGGAGATAATTCGATACTTGAAAATGTGCGTTCTTCCAGAAATGTTACAGTGGAACTCCCCCGTGGTGTAAGGGCGTTGGATATAAACGGGAAATACCGGATTTATGAACCGGAGGTGAGAACCGATGTCAAACTCCCGGTATTGATTTACCTGCACGGAGGAGGTTGGTGCTTCGGAAGCATAAACAGTTGCTCGCGTTTTTGCGCGGAATTGGTAAAAGAATCCGGTATCGCCGTTCTTGCGGTGGAATATCCTCTCGCCCCTGAGAATCCTTATCCGGCAGCCTTGAATTTCTGTACTGAGACAGTTGGTTGGGTGTATGAGCATGCGGAAGAGTATGGATTTGACAGGGAGCGGATATCTATAGGTGGCGATAGCGCAGGCGGAAATCTTGCGTTGGCAGTGGCGTTAAATATGATAAAGATGAGTGAAAATCATCATGATGATTTTTTTGTCCCGTCGTTAAGGTCGTTGGTGTTGTTCTATCCTGTTGTAAAGGTGTGGAATGATGGATCTTTATCATGGAAGATGTATGGCAAGGGATTCGGACTTGACGGCGGTATCATGGAGGCTTTCAATGAAGCATATCTCGATGGTATGAACCCGGAAACCCTTCTTGTCTCTCCATTTTGCGCCTCTGCAGAACATCTTGCATTATTGCCGGAGGTGTTGATGATAAATGCAGACCATGACATATTGCGTGACCAGGGTGAGGAAATGTGCGATAAACTGTTGGCGGCAGGGGTCAAAGTGACACACAAGGTGTTGCCGGGCACGACGCATCTCTTTATAACCGTTGCCGGTCAGCAGGCTGCGTTCTCTCAATCGGTGGCTCTTGCCTCCTCTTTCCTGTTGTCTCAATGTAAGTGAAAACGATATTCATGAAGATTATATATACGAAATATGAATCACCTTGCGGGGATCTTGTTGTCGGTTCGTTTGGCGACAAGTTATGCCTATGCGACTGGAAGATGGCGAAACATGGGGAACAAATCGAAAGAAGGTTGAAACGAGTTCTTAACGCGGAGTTTGAAGAGGGATCTTCTCCGATAATTGAATTGGCATTTTCGAGGCTTGATGAATATTTCGCCGGAAGGAGACGTGAATTTGATGTGCCACTGCTGCTTGTCGGTACTGATTTTCAGAAAAAGGTATGGAAGGAATTGCTTTCGATTCCGTTTGGCAATGTGGTGACTTATGGAGAACATGCCATGCGGATAGGCATGCCGAAAGCTGTCAGGGCGGTTGCGAATGCGAACGGAGCGAATCCGATTTCGATTTTTGTTCCATGTCACCGTGTGATCGGCAGTGACAGGTCGTTGACAGGTTACGGGGGAGGACTTGATGTAAAGAAATACTTGCTTGATTTGGAAATTAAAGGTTAACAGGTTCATATGTTGGAATCAGGAAATAAGAAACAGGAGGAAACAATCTTTTCGATTTTATTGGCGATAAGTTTCGCCCATCTGCTGAATGACATGATGCAGTCGATTATTCCGTCGATTTATCCCGTCATTAAGGACAAGTACGGTTTCACATTCGGGCAGATCGGGATAATCACGTTGGCGTTTCAGATGACGTCTTCAATATTGCAGCCTTTTGTAGGGCGATATGCCGACAGGCATCCGCAACCATTTTCTTTGTCGATTGGAATGGTCTTCACGCTTGTCGGAATCATATTGCTTTCCTTTGCAAACGGTTTTGCGCTCATATTGCTGGCGGTTGGCATCATAGGGTGCGGCTCTTCGATATTTCATCCGGAAGCTTCCCGGATAGCGCAGATGGCAGGCGGCGGAAAGAAAGGGTTGGCTCAATCTATATTTCAGGTAGGCGGGAACGGGGGTAGCGCCATAGGTCCATTGCTGGCGGCTATGATCATAATTCCGTTCGGTCAGGGATCGATAATATGGTTTGCCATAGCTGCCCTGGTTGCCGGGGTTACGTTATTCCCCGTGGGAAGATGGTATAAAACTCAACTTCATAAGCTCAAGACAAAGACAGTAATGCCCAACCCGATAGTCATGTCGTTGTCTGAAAGTAAGATACATTGGGCAATATTTATTCTTTGTGTGCTTACTTTTTCCAAGTATTTCTATATGGCAAGCATGACGAGCTATTTCACGTTTTTCCTGATAAATAAGTTCGGTGTTGACATTCAGGTGTCTCAGATTTGTCTGTTCGCGTTTCTTGCGGCGGTTGCAATAGGCACGGTTGTAGGAGGAGGACTTGGCGATAAATACGGAAGGAAATATGTGATATGGGGCTCTATCTTGGGTGCTGCCCCTTTCGCTCTTGCTTTGCCTTATGTAAATTTCACGTTGACCATAATTCTTGCCGTTATAATCGGACTGGTAATTTCATCTGCGTTTTCCGCAATATTAGTGTACGCCACGGAACTGAAACCCGGCAAGGTCGGTATGATGGCAGGGTTGTTTTTCGGATTGAATTTTGGTTTGGGAGGCATCGGTTCTGCATTTTTCGGTTGGCTGGCGGATAAGACAAGTATCGAATTTATATTTCAGATAAGCACGCTGTTGCCCCTGTTAGGTATCATAACAGCCTTCCTGCCGAATATCGAGGCAAGAAAAAGATAAGTATTAGCCTTTACGCAGATATATCATGTCGCGAAGCAATACTCCCTCTTCTATTATAGGAGAGTCATAATTGTCTCTGAAGAAATTGGGAACGACATGTGAAAACGTATAGCCGCACGATCTGTAAAAACGCAGGGTGGATGGCGTTTCGCCTGTTCCAAGTATGAGGCTTCGTCCGCTGTTCCGTTTCTCAACGTGCTCGAGCATCATGCGTCCGATCCCTTTGCGTCTGTATTCTTGCAGCACGGCGAGGTTCTTGATTTCAACATCTCCATTGTCCTCTAAAATGGTAACGCATACGGATACGGGGATATCAAGTATAAACCCGACGTATAGGGTTCCTCTGTCAAGATATCGGTCAATCATTTTTTCCGATTCATCTCCCAACAGCAAAAGTGGCAGGTAGCGTTTTTTATCGGATATTATGGAATGAATCGTTAGGTTGACTTTCATTCTTCCCGGTTTAATGTGATCACTTACTGAACAGCTTCTTATAAAAATGTTCTTTCAGAGAGCCGGATTGTTCGGTATGGTGATATTCGAAACCGCATTTCTCGGCAACCCTTCTGGACTTGTCATTTCCGTCATAGAAACCTATCCAGAATGTATCTTTGTTAAGAGATTTTTTTGCGTGTTCGATCAGTGCCGTTACCGCTTCCGGTATGATTCCGTTACCCCAGTATGGATTGCCGAGCCAATAGCCTATTTCTGCATCATTTTCTTTGATCTCGCTACTGAGTCTTGAACCTTGGGGCACAATTCCGCAGCAGCCGATAGGTTCATTGGTTTCTTTCCAAACGACGGCATATGTTTCCGGAGCTGAGAATACGGTGCGTATTATTTCAAGGCTCATGTCTAAAGATGTGTGTGGCTGCCATCCGGCGGGAGTACCTACATCCGGATCGCTTGCATACTTGTAAAGAGACGATGCATCCCTGTCGTTCCAAGGTCTCAATAAGAGTCTTTCTGTTTCAATTGCGTTTGCTATCATCGTGAGCAAAAAGTAAGAAAGTGTTTAAAAGCATTTACAAAATTAGCTAAATTGTTCAATTAAGTTATTGCTTTGTGCTGATTTATTGTTTTTTAATTATCTCGTTTTTGTTAATTTTGTATTTATGAAGTCTCTTAAGGATATGACATTGGAAGAGCTGTGGGAATTATTTCCTGTGGTTTTGGCTCCTCATGATCCGCAATGGAAAGGATGGGCGGAAAATGAAATGGAAAGTCTGTCAAAAGTCTTGGCAGGCTTTTCGCCGTTGATCAATCATATAGGGAGCACGGCTGTTCCCGGCATTGTCGCAAAACCTATTGTTGACATCCTCGTTGAGATTGAGCCGGATATTGATTGGACGCGAGTCAAGGATGTGATGGAAGGGGCAGGTTATATATGCATGTCAAATTCTGCGGCAAGAATGAGTTTTAACAAAGGATACACAGTGAATGGTTTTGCAGCAAGGGTGTTTCATATTCATTTTCATGCAGTCGGAGACAATGACGAGATATGTTTCCGCGACTATCTTATAGACAATATTGAAACGGCACGCGAATATGAGCAGCTGAAACTAAGCCTTCTTCCAAGATTCAGGAATAACCGGGACGGTTACACCGAAGCCAAATCTGATTTTATAAGACGTGTGACCGACATTGCATTGTCTATAGGGGCGGAAAGAATGGCGTAAAATATTTGTCTGTATCATAAATGGGTATAATTGTTAATATCCCGAAAAAGTCCGGGGTATGATTCTTGATTTTTAGCAGAGCCTATTTTAAATTTGCGGAAAATTAAGAAGCCATGAATGAAATGAACAGTAATAATACCATCGTTGATGTAGATGATTGGGAGGAAATGTCTTTTGAAGAGTTTTTCAACAGTATACCCGAATACGAGGATGATGAAATTGTCTGGCCTCCATATTTTTGGGAGTTTGAAGAGTGGGTTAAAATCCATAAAGATGTTACCCCTGAATATGCGTCTAAACTTGCTGATATACTTGTGGATACAGTTGTGTATCTTTATGATTTTGTCGGATTCTCCCTTTATACGGAGCTTCAGAACGTTATACGAAGTGGTATAACTAAAGAATCTGCTGTTGATCTGGTTGACAAATACATTGATGAGCTGAATTATCATCTTAAAATTACGCCTGATATGTTCAGTAAAAGAGCAAGGAGGGCTCTTTTGGACTATCGCTCTTTCATCGCAGAAAAGACAGGCGCTAAAGATCCTGCTGAATTTAATAGTTTCAGTATACCCTATGATACACAATTTGTTGGGTGGCTTGAGAATAGTTTAAATATGGATTATGAAAATGCCGCCAAGGTGCTTTACTCTTTGCGTAATTCGGTTGCATGGTTCAGACCAATATTCGACATGGATTTTGATCCTTTTGCAGAAGCAATCTCGTTCTCAAAAAAAGAAAGCCGAGAAAAAATGCTTGAATATATAATTGACCATGTAGAAACTTTCTTCGAATTGAAGACCGACTCCAAGGTCTTGTCCCGGCAAGAATGTATGCCCAAAAGAAAAACTGTTAAAAATGCTATCTCCAATATGAAGTGTTACTTCAATTTTTTAAATGATATGAACAAGTGATCTTTATTCATATCTTGCAAAAACACTATAATTTTTTTGAATTGAATATATGAATGATGACCGGACTTTGTTGGATAGCCTTGCCGTAGAAGAGGCTATTCAAAATAATGAATCCTATAAGTTCCCTTACGAAAACTATCAGATAATCGGTGATACGGATGAGATTGACAGGATTATCAATACTTGCGGTTTCATTAATATTGATATTATAGATATTATAAGTACGCTCTCTACTGAGGCTGCCAACTATGTGGTAGTAGGTTCTGCCGAGGGTGAGGGTTGTATTGCGAATGCTTTTAAGGATGCTGTCGGCAAATTGCCGATAGGAGTGGAAAGTATTTCTAAGATGCTTTTCAATATATGGATTTCAAAAAGTGTTGAACAGCAGAGGAATGAAATGTCTGCCCTTGCTGATTTAATAAAATGCATGTCTTCGGATATAGACATTTGTCAGGGATTTGCTTGGGATGAATCATTAGATGGACAACAGGCAAAAGCTACATTAATTGCAGTGAATGTCAAGGCAAAAGCTACATCGGTAGTGGGGAATCTTGCCGGATTAGCTGATTTTTAAGTGTAAGCAACAGTTTCCCAATCATTGCGGTTGGTCGTGTGGAGAATATTTCGTAATTTTGTGTTGTCGCAAATGCGGCAGACATCGCGGAATAAAGAATACACGAAAGTGTTTAACTGATTCTCAGAGATAAAGTCTGGAAAACTTACGAACGGGAATGAGTTGACATCTCTCTCGTCATGTATATGGCGTGGGAGACTGTTGCTTGTTTTAGTTCAAGGCATTTCCAGACGCCCATCTCTTGAAATAAGTTAGCAGTCCTCACGCTTTTCGTATTTCAAGTAAAATCTTCTTCGTGGGCTGGGAAGACTAAAGGCATTTAGTGCAGATGGAAAAATTTTTCAAAATGTGTGCAGCCACATTCTTTTTAGCTGCAATGCTTGTCGGATTTATTGCGTGCAGCAATGGGAGTGTAGACCGGAAGAAACTCAACAGCATGTTGAATACATCTCTAACGATGAACACTACGGATGCAAAATTGATATATCAAAAATCATCCGTTCAATCTCGCAGCAATGCAAATGGAGATGGCTATTTTAAATTAACATTCAATAATGACGAAGACCGTGTAGTTCTTCAAGATGCAGATGGGATGCCTTTGGATGTCGGTTTTTACCTTAAAAGGCTCTCAAACAAACATCTGCTCGTTCGCCCTCAATTTGATCCACAAGATTTTTATGACGGAGATTATGATGAAATTTACTTGGAACCGGAAGGTAAAGAACTTTATGCCAAGTGTCAAGAGCTTAATCGCACACGTCTGTTGGACGTAAAGACAGGAAAATCATACTTGTGGAATGTATATGATCAGTGGTCATCACCTATATATGGTGAAGATATTACACAATGTTACGAAATGTCTCCTACGAAATATCTTATCCTGACTCATTTGGAGATATTGATTATGGATTATTCCAATCCTGATAGAATAAAGATTATTCCTGTAAAGGCAGAAGGTGAAGAGGTAGATATAAGCAAGGTTGAATTTGACCAATTGGGGAATGTTGCCTATTGGTCAAATTCAATGGATATGTGGCGAATAAGGACTGCTGACGGAAAGTATTATCAGGTGGATGAAAATAGGGATAGGTGGCAAGAGATGTTTGTGTTAAATGATTCTTTCTTTTTGTTTAACCCGGAGAAATCGCAATTGTTCACTATAGGAATTCATGACGGTACATCCGAGTTGACTTATGAGTTGATGGATTTTCCTTTTATAAACTCCGGTGATGTGAAGATTGAAGACTTGGTAATGTTTAATCCCATAAGACAATCCGTTGTATTTAGATGTAAATCACCTTCTATTGGAACCCAATACTACGAATTCTCCGGAAACAACAATGAGATGTATCCGGTGGTTTTGCCCAATGATTTTTCTGTTTATTTTACACATGATAAAATTAAAGGAAAAGGCTGGTTTGGAATCGGACAGGAAAAAATACAATATCTGAATTTTGAAGATAATCAATTTAATGAATATCCTCTGACAGATGTGCAGGTAATTGAACACTCTATTGATAACATAAATGGAGTAGTGTATTTTTCCGGTTTCTCTTTAACAAATGGGGGAAAGGTCATTGGCTCGGTGAATTATAAGGGAGAGATAGATTTTAAAGCATTAGATAACCAAGACAGCATTACAACCCTTATTCCGGTCAATTAAAAATCTCATTTAAACAGCTTCTAAAGTATTGAACAGCAGAGGAATGAAATGTCTACCCCCTTGCTGATTTAATTAAATGCCTGTTTTCGGTTATAGACATTTTTAACGTTAAAAATTGAGTCGTGGGATATCAAAACATTTACGGACGTATTGTCTATCCGGTAACAACCGATGTCGGGCAAAAGGATTATTATGAACATCTCAATTATTGGCATGTCTGCTATCAAAATACCAATAAGCTGGCTATACCGACACGGGATGATACGTTAGAATATCTGCAGTTAAAGGCTGAAGAAGGAAAACTCTGTTTTTGTCAGGATAAAGAATCTAAGAGTAAATATCGCAAACTTGAGCTTTATGAAACGCAATATGATTGGCGTCCTGAAAAAACGGGTGATAATAAATTTGTCGGGCTGATTTCACCGACGGGTGAACAGTTGTTGCCAAACTGTTTTGCAGATGTATTTACCCAATTCGATGCCATAAATAATAAGCCGGATTTTATTCCTGTCTCAAATGGCGAAGCATGGGCATTGGTGTCTCTGTCTATACGGCCGATAATGATGACTGATTTTCAGTATAACGCAATTGTTCCGGAACGATGGGGACGTAGCCTATTTTTCGTACAGGATAAAGCGACGATGAAATGGGGTGCCATGTCGGTCTTGTCGCCTTGTATAAAGATTAACGATAAACATACATTCGGATTAATAAAACTGGAGACAGTAATGCCTCCTATCGCTGATGAAATCTATGAGGATGAACTGATAACCGAAGAATCACCTACTATCTTCTTTATGACGCGCAGTGGCGATAGGATCGGCATACTGACCGACTTCGGTTATTCAGACATCATATATGATTCTTATGAGACAGATAACGCTAAATGCTCATTCAGGTTGATCAGACATGACCGTAAGAGGGCGCGCCGGGCGGATTACTGGCATCCGGACGGTAAAGATTTGTATCTAAACCGATGTCGGAAACATATAAGTCGGTAATAAGTCCATCTGTGAAATGCAGGGTGTCGAAAAATTCGAAGGAAATTACAATCAAATGAAGAACTTCGGATTGCGTAACCATGCAAAAGTATTTCAAGAGAATAATGGATACGTCTCTCTTTGGCTGCCGGTAAGTACCTTTATTAAAGGTCTATATAAATAGTTTCGATTGCAGTTGTGATCTGATTTAAACAATGAAGCCTGTGTAATCAACACAGGCTTCATTGTTTTAACATGCACCACTATTTTTATGTCCTGAGGGTATGAGTGCCCCTTGGTGGTATCTTGTTGTTTCACAGATTGAGTGCTAAATGAGCAATAATGATTCAACAATGCGAAGCTGCCGAGGGTATCTGTTTATTATCGAAAATTGACGGTTTACCGATAGTCAGTTTCAAGGAAATCGAGTGTTTTATCAATCTTTATTTTTCCGTGAGCCTTGATGCTTGTACCTAATGAAGCACTTAATCCGGCGATTGGATTATCTTCAAACTTTCGGAGTGCTTTCAGCATAGAAATTCGGTCGGTCTTTTCATAATTGTCGGCACCGAGGTTTGGTGTTATCGGCTTTGTTGTAGCATTTATTCCGGTAGCTATGAAGTGATGTTGTCCGGATTCTTCCTGTGCTTCAAGAATCAAGCCTGGTAGACCGGTGAGTTTCCATGGCCCATCTTGAATCGGAATGTCAGGGGTGAACCATACGGTCCAGTGTCTGCCATGGTAGTCGGAACTTGCCATAAGGCACTCATATCCAAGAATATTCTTTGTCGAATCGCCTATTTCCCATGTCTGAGCCTCGTAAGGCTCTGTATATCGGAACATTGAAGTAATATTCCCATCAAATACTTCCGTATTGCCGTCCTTGTTTTTGAATATATACATAGGAACAGCGCGTTTGGGAACATCTTTTATCTTACCGGAAGTGAATGCAGCCATTTTCATCTGATTATATGTGTCCCTTCCCTCCGGCGTTGATTCCAAAGAATCAAGATACTCAGTGATAGGATTGTAGAATTTCGAATATGTGGTATTGGCAAGTAAAATCATTTGGTGATTCTGTTCACTCCCCCGACGGTGGAAATGCTTATAGTTGTAACTGACTTCGAGGTCAGCTGTAGGTGCGACTGTCTGTGCCATTGCGCCTATCGCCACAAGGCACATGAATAAGAATGTGACTGTCTGTTTCATGTCGTTTTTGCATATCATGTGAAATATATTTGCTAATTTTGTGGAAATAAAACCCCGGATTCTTCACCTGCATCTGAAAACAGGGAGAGGAACTACCGGGACTGCGCTGTAAAATTAGTCATTATATGTTATATGACAAAATATGTCTTATAACAAAGCTTTTTTTATAGAGCCTTGGCGGATAATGGTCTGGACGACGTCATGTACCGAATGCACAATCACTACGACATCCCTGGCTACGGCTTCCAGATTGCGCTCGGGGTGACGACTCTGACAGAGCAGTGGGATCCCCGCAAGGGCATGTCATGGAATCATTTTATGATGGGACAGATTGAGGAGTGGTTTTATGAATCGCTTGCCGGAATCAGGCCTGACATAGAGGCTCCCGGATTCAAACACTTCTTTGTGGCTCCCTCTCCGGTTGGTGACCTTAAGTTCGTCACGGCGTCCTATAACAGCGTTTACGGACAGGTGGAATCGGCATGGAAGAAAGACGACGGCGTATTCAGCATTGACATCACGGTGCCTGTCAATACCACCGCCACTTACATCAATCCCGTCACCGGAGAAAGTGTCGGTCTATGCTCAGGAAAACATCACTTCGTAACCCCGTTGCCCTTTAATTAGACATGCCTGCAGATGACAGCGTAAAATACCTTTCGCCCAACGGGCAGGATGCGAAGTGGGGCACGACGGTCAGCACCATCGGCAACCAGCGCATAAAGCCGCACAGTCCATACCCGCAGTCCAACCATCCGTTCGACTATTCATTCACGCTCGAAAATGGACGTATATTGGTTGATGAGTACCAGCTTATATACATCCATGAAGGGCAGGGTTCCTTTGTTTCCGCTCACAAGGAGTCGACAAGGATTCACGGCGGGCAGATGATAATACTTTTTCCGGGAGAGTGGCATAGCTACTCCCCCGATATCAGGACAGGATGGCATGAGTACTGGATCGGTTTCAGCGGCACGCATGTGGACAGCCTGCTCAGAGCCGGATTTTTCGCCCTTGACGAACCCGTCGTGACCACAGGTATCAGCGATGACATCGTCATGCTCTACGAACAAGCGCTCCGTATAGCGCAGAACCAGGCGATAGGGTCGTAGCAGATCATGTCTGGCATTGTGCATATGCTTCTTGGATATGCGTATTCACGCAGCCAGTCGGCAGGAATCGTGAATGCAGGGGCGACACGGCAGATAAACAAGGCGAAGGGGATAATCATGGACAACTACAACACCGATCTGAGCCCGGAAGATGTTGCCGCCATGGTGAATATGAGCTATTCGTGGTTCCGCAAGATATTCAAGGTTTACACCGGCATGTCCCCGTCACGGTACAAGGAGAACCTTCGTATCCAGCGGAGCAAGGAACCTGCTTGCCAATACCGACATGACAAGCCGGGAAATCGCATTTGAAGTGGGATTCAACACTCCGTATCATTTCTGTATCATCTTCAGGCGGCATACCGGCTGTTCCCCACTGGACTTCCGTAGAATGCTCAGATAGGGGCACGTCCATGCCACCGGCATCTGTCTGAATAAACCATACAAGCAGCTTGTTATTTGTTAAAAAATTCCTTGGATTATATTCCTTCTTCCACAATCCACTCACCGGCTTTGGTTGAGCCTTTCCGAAATAAAATACCTTCTTTCTTTAACTGTCTTACAATTTTCTCGACACCACCGATAGACAAATTTAGTTTCTCTGCAAGTTCTGGCAGTGTCAGTTTTCCATTACCAATTAAAAGGGATATAATCTTCGATTTATTATTTTCTCCCTTACTTCCGGATGAATTTTGAGCATCATTGCTGATTTCTCCCTTACTTTCTCCCTTACTTCCGGATGAATTTTGAGCATCATTGCTGATTTCTCCCTTACT
>CAMYSW010000002.1:0-26997 GCA_947297425.1 uncultured Porphyromonadaceae bacterium | reverse complement strand
ACTAAAGACAGGTATTTCCAGAGCGACAAGGCTGATTCAAACAAGTTTGTGCCCGAAGGTATTGTTGCCCGCGTTCCTTATAAAGGGACTCTCAGCGAAACGGTATATCAGCTTGCCGGAGGTCTCCGTTCCGGAATGGGATACTGTGGAGCCAAAGACATAGATGCCCTTCACAATGCCAAGTTTACACGAATCACTTCTGCCGGTGTCACCGAGAACCATCCCCACGACGTGACAATAACCAAAGAAGCTCCGAATTATTCAAGGGGGTAATTGGGAGGTTTTAGGTTTTAGGCGTTAGGCTTTAGGCTTTAGATATTTGCCAACGCTTTGACAAACCAAACCGCTTTTGGTCTAAGTTCTAACGCCTAAAGCCTAAAACCTAAAGCCTAAAATACCAATCCGCTTCCGGCAGAAGGTCTAACGCCTAAAACCTAAAGCCTAAAGCCTAAAACTTCAACTATGCAAAAAATACTGATCATAGATTTTGGATCACAATATACGCAGTTGATAGCCCGCAGGGTGCGCGAACTGAACGTATATTGTGAAATCCACCCGTTCAATAAAATTCCGGCTCTCGATGAAGACGTGAGAGGTGTGATTCTTTCCGGATCTCCGTCTTCCGTTCGCGATGCCGACGCACCAAAACCCGACCTCAGTGCCATTAAAGGTAAACTTCCCCTGCTTGGAGTTTGCTATGGAGCACAGCTCCTTGCTAACGAATACGGCGGCGAAGTCGAGGGCGCTCCGTCACGCGAATATGGAAGGGCGATGCTTACCGTCGTATCACCTGATGATGCGCTTATGAATGGCGTTCCCTCTCCCACACAGGTATGGATGAGCCATGGCGACACAATCACACGCCTTCCGGAAAACTATCATATAATCGGCTCTACCGAGAATGTCAAGGCAGCTGCATATCATATCGAAGGGGAGCAGACATGGGGAATACAGTTCCATCCCGAAGTGTATCATTCCACTGATGGCACCCGCATCCTTTCAAACTTCGTACTTGGCATCTGTGGTTGCGACGGCTCATGGAGTCCGGCATCTTTCATCGAGACTACCGTAAAAGAGTTGAAAGACAAATTGGGAGAAGACCGCGTTATCCTCGGTCTCTCGGGAGGAGTGGACTCTTCCGTTGCCGCAATGCTCCTTCACAAGGCTATTGGAGACCGATTGACCTGCATTTTCGTCAACAACGGACTTCTACGCAAAAATGAATTTGGAGACGTTCTTGACTCTTACAAGAATATGGGACTTAACGTGATCGGAGTAGACGCGTCAGAACGCTTCTATAACGATCTCAAAGGCGTTACAGACCCGGAGCAGAAACGCAAGATAATCGGTAAGGATTTTGTAGAAGTCTTCAACGCGGAAGCCAAGAAGATAGAAAATGCCAAATGGCTTGCACAGGGCACAATATATCCCGACGTGATTGAAAGCTGCTCGGTAAAAGGTCCCTCCGCAACCATAAAGAGCCATCACAACGTTGGTGGTCTGCCCAAAGAAATGAACCTCAAGATCGTTGAGCCTCTTCGTCTCCTTTTCAAGGACGAAGTCCGCAGGGTTGGTAAAGCTATGGAAATGGATCAGCGTCTCTTGGGACGTCATCCCTTCCCCGGTCCCGGTCTCGGGATCAGGATAATCGGTGAGGTAACACCCGACAAGGTAAGGATCTTGCAGGAAGCAGACAAGATATTTATCGACGGTCTCCGCGAAGCCGGTCTCTATGACCAGGTATGGCAAGCCGGGGTGATGCTTCTTCCCGTGCAGAGTGTAGGTGTGATGGGAGATGAACGCACCTATGAAAGCTGCGTTGCCCTGCGTGCGGTAGTCTCGACCGACGGCATGACTGCCGACTGGGTTCATTTGCCCTACGACTTCCTTGCCAAGACTTCCAACGAAATCATCAATAAGGTACGCGGCATCAACCGCGTAGTCTACGACATCTCGTCCAAGCCACCGGCAACAATCGAGTGGGAATAATTTACCCGCTCTGACACTCATATTAAGAAACTGTTGAAAAATTACTTTATCTTATATAAAACAGCTCCGCGACATATAAACATCGCGGAGCTGTTAGTTTTCAAACTCATAGCGTAATCATTTTCTTCAAAAATTTTAATTCTTTTGGAAGATTTGACTTTTTTATCTACCTTTACAAATTGAAAAGGTAGGTTTTGATTCATAGTGCGCTTTTTTTGCTAAAATGATAAAAAGATACCTTGCATATTGCAGCAATTACTTTTCACACACTTCATAAAATTTCAAAAACAAGTCATGAACAAAAAATTATTTTATCTGGCTCTTGGCGTTGCCGTTGTCGGAATGACAGGGTGCTCCAAAAAACTTGGCCAGTTTAAAAGCGATTTCTTTACGACGGTTCCGACTCCGTTAGAGACCGTCGGTGAGAATGTTCCCGGAACTATCACCGGTAAGATACCGGCAAAATTCATGGTTAAAAACGCTAAGGTTACAGCAACCCCTGTTATCACTTGGGATAATGGCGAATCTGCAGCACAGCCAGTTATGATACAGGGCGAGAACGTGCGCGCAAATGGTCAGGTTGTCAACTATAAAGAGGGCGGAACAGTGACCATACCTTTCAACGTTGCATATCAGGCTGCGATGGCAAAAAGCGACCTTTACCTTGATTTCGCTGTTGACCAAAATGGAAAAATGTATGCACTCCCACGCGTGAAGGTTGGCTATGGCGTAGTTGCCACTTCAACACTGGCTTCTGCAAAAACCGTGACTCCCGCCTTGGCTAAAGATAACTTCCAGCGTATCATAAACGAAAAGTATTCCGCCGATATCCATTTCCTTATCAATCAAGCTAACATCCGCGCAAACCAGACTGACAAGGCTGACTATATAGACCTTAACAAACGTCTCCAGGAAGCAAACGCAGCTGCAAACCAGGAAATCGCAGGCATAACCGTAAATTCTTATGCCTCTCCCGACGGTAATCTGAATTTCAATACTCAGCTTGCAGAGAAGCGCGAGGTGAACACCACCAAGTATATGGAAAACCAGCTTAAGAAAGACAAGATCACTGAATTTGGTGAGCTTACTTCCTCTTTCACACCCGAAGACTGGGAAGGTTTCCAGAAACTTGTTGAAAAGAGTAACATACAGGATAAAGAGCTTATCCTAAGTGTGCTTAAGATGTATCCCGATCCTGAGCAGCGCGAACAGGAAATCCGCAACCTCTCTTCAGTTTTCAATGAGCTCGCTGACCAGATCCTTCCCCAGCTCCGCTATTCACGCGTGATGGCATCAATCAACGTTATCGGCAAGAGCGACCAGGAACTTATCAACCTTTTCAACTCTAATCCCAAGGCACTGACAGTAGACGAAATCCTTTATATTGCCACTCTCACGGATGACAACACCAAGAAGATGGAAGTCTACAACAAGGCTGCCGAGATCTACCCGAAAGATTACCGCACGTTTAACGACCTCGGTCTCACTCAATATGTTGCCGGTGACTACACGGGCGCAAAGTCAAACTTCGAACATGCCCTCCGCTTGAATCCCTCTGCAAAAGAGCCTGAAATGAACCTCGGTCTCATCTCCATGCTCAACCACAATTACACCAAAGCTCAAGAGCAGATCGGTGCCGCAGCCGGTGTTCCCGAAGCAGCTGACGCCCTCGGTGTCTACTACCTCACACAGGGAGACCTTGCCAAAGCTGTGCGCACGTTTGGAGATTCCAAAACAAACAATGCAGCGCTTGCACAGATCTTATCTCAGGATTATTCAACGGCAAAATCCACCCTTGCATCGATCAAGACTCCGGATGCCACAACATATTACCTGACTGCAATTCTCGGTGCGCGCACAAACAACGAGAACATGGTCATGAGCAACCTCCGTCAGGCTGTAAAACTTGACAAATCGCTCCTCAACCGCGCCAAGAGCGACCTCGAATTTGGAAAATACAACCTTTCGTATCTTTAATGCATATTCAGTAACAATATAACTGATTTTAAATACCCTACGGGAGATGTTGTCCGGATAATGAACAACATCTCCCGTTTTTTTATTATCTTTGTATCGACATGAAGCCTACCACCTCTCTACTCAAATCACAATTTTAAACACATTTTCAATATGGACCGTCTTTTCCTTCTTGATGCATATGCACTGATTTTCCGCGCTTATTACGCCCTGATACGCATGCCCAGAATCACACAAACCGGATTTAACACATCCGCTATATTCGGTTTTGTCAACACCCTCGAGGAGGTTCTGCGCAAAGAGAAACCCTCACACATCGCCGTGTGTTTCGACCCAGCCGGTCCGACCTTCAGAAACGAGGCTTACGAACAATATAAGGGTGAACGCGAATCTACTCCCGAAGACATAAAACTTTCCGTACCTATAATAAAAGAGATAGTCAGGGCATATAACATACCCGTAGTGGAAGTTGCCGGATACGAAGCAGATGATGTGATAGGCACGCTTGCCAGCAGGGCCGAAAAAGAAGGATTCACTACATACATGATGACTCCTGACAAGGATTTCGGTCAATTGGTGAGCAAATCTATACTGCAATATAAACCGTCTTATCGCGGTCAGGATTTCGAGATACGAGGCGAAAAAGAAGTATGCGAACGCTATGGAATAAAACGCACATCCCAGGTTATTGACCTACTTGCACTTATGGGAGATAAGATTGACAATATACCTGGATGCCCCGGTGTAGGCGAAAAGACGGCAATCAAGCTTATAAACGATTTTGATAGCGTCGACAATCTCGTGCTTCACACTGATGAACTCAAGGGGGCACTCAAGAAAAAAGTTGAGGAAAACAAAGAACAGATTCTCTTTTCCAAATATCTCGCCACTATCTGCACTGATGTTCCCGTGGATGTTGAGCCTTCCGATCTCCGGCGCAAACCGGCAGACCGCGATAAGCTCTTTTCCATATTCAAGGAATTGGAGTTTAAGAGCCTTATAGACCGCGTGGGAAGACGCATGAACGCAGAAGAGAAATCCTCAATAAATACACAGAAGCCAAAACAAAGCGACGGAACCCTGTCGCTTTTTGATGACGAAGATCTTGACAATCTGTCAGCACCTGCGCCACAGCCTATATCCATCAACAACCAACCTTCGGCACATAACTACACTCTTGTTGACACTCCAGAAAAGCTGAATGAATTTGCAAAGAAAATAGGAGGGAAGAACAGTTGCGGACTCTTCCTTATAGCAGACGGGGAAAATGAGGTTTCAGCACAATGGATAGGCACGGCGGTAGCAGTCGCAGAAGGGGAAGCCGCATATATCCCTTCATCCTTTGAAGAAGGGCGCGCATGGATATTGAACCTTATGAGCAGAAGCGACATAATGAAGGTTACGTCCAACGCCAAGAGGGATTATGTAGTGGCATCATGTGCCCAAAACGAAAATAAAGACCCGCTGGTCAATTATTTCGATGTCTCACTTGCGCATTACGTCCTGCAACCGGAAATGCGTCATTCTTTGGAAAACCTGTCTGTGACATATCTGAATTACGAGATGCTCGCAAACCCCGGTAGCTCCTCCTCACGCCGAGGCACGAAAATATGGAGCGCAAAAGACGTTGACATGAACCAGATAATTCCATGGGCATGCGAGAATGCAGACATAACCCTTCGTCTCCGCAAACCGCTTGAGGAAGAAGTGAAAAAAGAAGGCATGCAGTCTCTACTTTTTGATCTCGAACTACCTCTTGTCAGAGTTCTTGCAGATATGGAACTAAACGGAGTGCGGATTGATGTCAAGGCGCTCAACGAAGCTGCCGCGAATATGGAAAAACGCATAACTTCTCTCGAACTGGAGATTTGCGATATGGCGGGAGAGACATTCAATGTAAGCTCACCCTCAAAAGTAGGGGACATACTTTTCGAGAAACTCGCCCTTGACCCCAAAGCAAAAAAAACAAAAACAGGACAATATTCCACAAGCGAAGAGGTGCTTGAAAAATTGGTTACGAAGCACCCCATAATCGCCAAAATTATGGAGTTTCGCGCCCTCAAGAAACTTTATACCACATACCTGACAGCGCTCCCTGCAGCCATTAATCCGGCAACGGGGAAAGTGCACACCAATTATAACCAAACAGTCACCGCCACCGGACGAATATCCTCGACTGTGCCGAACCTGCAGAACATACCGGTCCGTGACGATGAAGGAAGGGAGATACGCAGGGCATTCATTGCCGATCCGGGACATCTCTTCCTATCAGCCGACTATTCGCAGATAGAACTGCGACTTGTTGCCGATTTTGCCGAAGATGAAACAATGCTTGAAGCTTTCCGTAACGGTGACGACATACACGCCATCACCGCAGCGAAAATATACCACAAAACACCCGGCGAAGTTTCCGACAATGAACGACGCAAGGCAAAAACAGCCAATTTCGGAATCATTTACGGCATCTCCGCATTCGGACTGTCTTCGCGCCTGAACATACCGCGTGCCGAAGCCAAGGATATAATAGATTCTTACTTCTCCACATTCCCCACAGTACATAAATATATGTCGGATTCTGTGGAACAGGCACGTGAAAATGGATATGTAGTTACAAGGATGGGCAGGAAACGTTACCTCCCCGACATAAATTCAAAGAATCCTGTGGTTCGCGGCTATGCCGAACGCAATGCCATCAATGCTCCCATCCAAGGATCTGCCGCTGATATAATAAAACGCGCAATGGTGGACATAGCACATGAAATGCGTGAAAAAAACATGAAATCGCACATGATAATGCAAGTGCACGATGAATTGAACTTCGATGTCGTTCCCGAAGAATTACCTGCAATGCAGGAGATGGTTTCGCGCCTGATGGAAGCTGCTTACCGTGGCAAAGTCACCCTCACCGCCTCATGCGGCGTTGCCGAAAACTGGCTCGACGCACATTGACAACAACTGCAGGATCACTTACTTATTGATCAAATTAAAAGTATTGGCTAATCTCAACGATCCGCCAATACTACAATTAAAATTAGGTTGAATCAAATCATCTTATTCATATATAGTAATTTTGCGAATTTTCAACATAATATCGCTATTCTATTATAAGATGAAGCAACCGGATTTATGACTATTAATATATTAAAACTATTTTCTGTTAATATTTTATTTTACATTGCAAAAATATATAAATTTTTATATTTTACAAAACAAAAGACAAAATATTTTTATTTTTAACATATAATATTTTCTTAATTTGATAAAATCATAGATACAACATTTCTTAAACATCCGGCAATAATAATGGGAAAATGTTGTTTTATAGACAATTAAGAAACTGTCTAAACTTATTTTTCTAAGTAAGTGATCACTTACTTAGAAAAATAAGTTCATTAGTATCCACTAATGAACTTATTTTTATTAAATTCTTCATTTTATGACATTCAACATCAAGAGATCCTATATCATAGCAATACTGTTAATATCAATTTCCATGTTCATTTTCGCACAGGAACAACAAAGACCAGAAGACTTTATTGCAAAGATATCTTTTGAGAGGTCAGTTATCAATGTCGGGGAGATTGACAAGGACAATAAAGGGATACGTCTCGAATTTCCATTTGTCAATACAGGTAATGCCCCCCTTGTGCTCACATACGTGCATGCCTCTTGCAGTTGCGTGCGGCTGGAATATCCGCGCCATCCAATAGCACCGGGAGATACATCCCTGATTTCTGCAACTCTGCTCCCTTCTTCTATCCATGAGCGTGATTTTAAACGCAACATACTCATAAAATCTAATGCCGAACAACCGAACATAAGACTCTTCATAACCGGCAAGCTTAAATAACGATTTTTTAATAACATAAGTCGTTTTAATCATAAGACAATAAAAATTGCGCATCTCATGCAGAGAGATGCGCAATTTTTATTAATTAGTTAATTTTCAATCTAATACAAGACACCTATTTAGGTAAAACATATTTTAACTATTATTAAAATATATAAAATATACTAATTTGATTATGTAAATTTTTGTTTATGAATATATTTAAGTACTTTTGCATACCTGATAGCATCTCTGGAAAGAATGCATATACTTATAATGTGACTATTTTTATTTTACTAACTTCAACATCATCAGTATGAAGAAATTTTTACTCCCAATTGTAGCGGTAAGCATGTGTGTTGCTTCCGGCTATGCCGATGAGGTTTACGGCACATCTCCCGAAACTGCAAAACCCATGCCCGCAAATGGATGGTTTGTTCCGGATGTATCTGCTGTGCCGAAAGAAGTCTGGTTCACTTACAAAAGTAATTCAACAATACCGGCAATGTGGGGTGACGCGGCTTCCGATCCTTCAAATCCCGAATCGTCAAGTCAGCAGGTGTTCGTTTATTTATGTAATGGCGGACAGCAAGCATTCCAGATGACGGACGGTTCAAACAGCTATATCCTTTTTCCCGGTCAAGAATATCTTGTTAAGATCACTCCTAAATCTAAGGGTTCCTATTGTATGAATCCGGCTTTAGGACTTCCTGATAAATTCAAAGGCCAGAAATTTTATCCTCTCGTAATTGAAAATCTGGGAACTGCCCAGACCATAACAGAGGGAACGGTATGGTATCAAATTGACGTTCCATATCCCACTCAGATATCTATTAAAGATCCAATGATTCCGATGGGAACATTGACTACCGGAATTGATAAAATCGAGGCAATACACATCGAATGCCCCGGCGGAACAAATATAGGAAACCTCATTGTCGGTCCTTATGTAAAAGCCGGCAAGAATGTAGTAGGCTTGACAGCATCTACCCCAGATGTCAAATTCATGTTCTCGTACAATAGCACGGGTACTTTAAATTGCTCCAACAACCTTCTTAGAGGCAAGAGCCTGACACTTGACGAGAAAAATACTTATCCGGATGCATATTACACGGTTGACCGTTATTTCACAGTTCCTGAAGACGGAACTTACACCTTTACCAACCATGGAGCAAAAGGAACTCTCCTTAATGTTGGTATGGTAAATATAACTGATGCTGAAAAATACAAATATGAATGTGTATGGGACGGCATGAAGACAGCTACTGTCGGTAATAGCGATGCAGTTGTAACTGTTGAAAATCTCAAGGCAGGCGAAACAGTTCTGGTTCAGTCTGATTCATTCGGCGTTATAGGAGAAGGCATGAGCAACCTTCCTTATCTGAAAGTTACAAAAGGACAATCCGGTGTTTCAGAAATAGCCGCCAACGAAAATGCACTTAAAGTCAACGTATCTAACGGCAAACTGCAGGTAGAAAGCGTTCTTCTCGCATCAGGTGCTGAAGTTGCCGTTTACGATATGCTTGCCAACAAGGTAGCTTCGGTAAATGCAGCTGAAGGCGCTGCAAGCCTCGAAATGGCTCTTGACGTGAATCCGGGTGTTTACGTAGTGGTAGTTTATGGAAAAGGCAACTCTGAATCTGTAAAAATAGCTGTGAAATAATCCATATATACAGGACATTTCACAAAAATATATAATCGAGGGGGGCTCGAACCAACAAGCCCCCCTCGTTTTCACTAACAATATCATATGAAACGCATACTCCTCCAATCAATTCTTGCTACATTATTCACGGCATCTGCCGTTGCAGCACCTATAAGCCGGAATGAAGCGATAGTCTTAGCAGGAAATTTCTTATCAAAACAAAACAAGCCGGCTGCGCATAAATCTCAGATAAATAAAAGACTGAGAGTTACTTCAGAATCATCATCTCATTCACCTTATTACATTATAAATATAGGAAACGACGAAGGATATGTCGTAGTAGCCGGAGATGACCGTGCACGCACTATCCTTGCCTATTCCGATAAAGGAAGTCTTGACAATGCCGACATGCCCGAGGCATGCCGCTTTTGGCTTTCACAATATTCCATAGAAATAAATTCCCTTTCCAAAGAGGAAGGATCATATAATGCATCAGAATATCCAGCGTCAGAGAAGACAGAAGTTATTGAGCCACTGATCCAGACTAAATGGGATCAGAAATATCCTTATAACATGTTCTGTCCTGAAACCGCTTACGGCTTACGTTGTGTGACCGGATGTGTAGCAACAGCTACTGCACAGGTGATGCGGTATTATTCATATCCCACGCAAGCCACCGGAAAAGTTGTATATGCCGACAAAAATCAAGAGATAGAACGCACACTCGACTTCTCTACTCTTGATCCATTCGACTGGGACAACATGACTTTGGAATATAACGAATATTCGAACGCAGCACAATGCAACGCAGTTGCCAACCTGATGAAAGCTGTGGGGTATGGAGTAAAGATGCAATATTCGCCCGAAACAAGCATGGCATATCATCGTTCGTCGGGAGAAGCACTCATTAATTATTTCGGTTATGACAAAAACCTACATCTCTATGAGCGAGCACTCATGTCTTCAAAAGAATGGGAGGATATCATCCTTTCCGAACTGAGTGCCGGAAGACCTATAATATATGATGGAAGAAACCCCGATATGGGACACACATTCATCTGCGATGGCTACGACGGAAACGGATTATACCATTTCAATTGGGGATGGAGCGGACTTAGCGACGGATATTTCTCACTTACAGCGCTCAACCCGGGACAGCAATCCACAGGAGGGTCTACAAGCGGCTACAACGACAACCAAGCCATTGTATGCAACATAGCTCCTGCCGGACGCGAAGATTCAGAATCTCAAAGAGATTATTTGCTAACCATAAACATATTATACTTAAGGGATGCAATATCTTACCACGTAGCAGCAAATACATCTTCTCTTGAAACCACAATGGCAGACAGTCAGTTCTTTTTCGACTGTTTCCACAAAGGTTATGGTGAATTTAACGGTGAAATATGGGCTGCGATAAAAGATGACAACAAAATAACGCCTATAATACGCGCCGTCCCTCTAAATTCAGAATCAGAGAACATCTCAGGTGGCGGATATAATAGACTGAGCTTCCCTTTGAAAAATTCCGGACTCGCAGATGGCACATACACCATAGGGTTCTTCTATAAGAGAGACGCAACCGATGGATGGCATACTATAACGGCAACCCCTGATCAACCCATCGAATGTCTCGTTACTGTCAAGGGTGATAACATTACTTTCCAACCTCAAAAAAACACTCCCGATGAAGGCAGCGGCATCAAGGATGTTAAAGCCGACAAAGCTGAAATAAAAATAAACGGGAAAGAAATTGCAGTTACTTCTCCTAAACAGATTTCAGAAGTCAGCATATATAATCTTAACGGACAAAAACTGATGTCGGAACAACCCGGATGCAATGAAACTCAAATAAACACATCTTCATTTACAGACGGAATCTACATCTTATTCATAAGATCAATTGAAGGAGACATAACAACATTAAAAATAAAGATTTAGAACAACCTACCATATGAACAGAATTATTTATAAATCGCTTATTGCAGCTACAATCGGCTTTTTTGCCGTGCAGACCGTTCCTGCCTATGCAGCAGGAGCACCTGCAGCAGTCATGGCTCCTCCGGGACAGACATATCGTATAACAGGTAAAGTGGTCGATACGGCAGGAGAAGAACTTCCAGGTGCAACCATATTGGTGAAAGGCACCAAAATAGGTACAAGCACTGATGTGGAAGGTAATTTTGAATTAAACATTCCTAAACAGGGAAAAGTGAACCTTCTTGTTACCTATGTAGGTATGAAAAACAAGGAGATAACAACTACTACCGGGTCTAACATCAACATTGTACTGGAAGAAAACTCCGACATGCTTGAAGAGGTTGTGGTATCAGGTTTCCAAACCATTTCACGAGAACGCAACACCGGATCTGCAGTAGTGATAAACACTGAGAAACTGAGCAAAGTCCAAGCTCCGGACCTAAGTTCAAAACTTGAGGGTATAACACCGGGACTCACCATCTATAACAATGAAATGAGCATTCGCGGTAATTCCTCGTTTTCGATTTCGAGTACTCCATTGCTCGTTATAGACGGACAGCCGGCAACCGGAATGAGCCTCAGCGACATCAACCCCAACACCATAGAAAGCGTTACCGTGCTCAAGGATGCGGCAGCAACATCACTCTATGGAGTTTATGCAACCAACGGCGTCATAGTTGTCACCACCAAACGCGGTAGCGAAGGCAAAATAGAGGCAAATTTCTCCTTAGGATACTATCTCAATCCGCTTCCTTCCATTGATTATCAGCATTATGCATCCACCTCTGATATAATCAACCTCGAACAGGAGATATTGCTGAACAACCCTGACTACATAAAAAGTCCTGCATCTTATTTTTCAACAAAGAACAATAAGACCAATGCGGCATACCTTTCTCAGGTGGATATGCTTTACTACCGTCTGATGCGCAACGAAATCAATCAGAACCAGCTTGATGCATCGATCGATGCCCTTCGCAGAAACGATTACCGCAAGGAATACAGGAAACAACTACAGAAAAACAGTCTCACCCAGGATTATAATGTCACTTTAAAGGCGGGCAGTGAGAAATACGGCTTCTATGCAGCTGTAAGATATCAGAAAATGGGACTTCACACCAGATATGACAGTGACGACCGTCTCTCTTTCTATACCAACAACAATCTCAAGGTGGCTCCATGGATGAAACTGACCCTCGGTGCCAATATTATATTCAAAAAGACTTCCTATACTCAGGCAGACGGTCTCGAAGAGACAGAAGCGATGCCATATGACACGCTTCATGATGCAGACGGAAACCTTTCATACCGCTATCTGTATAATCAGGTTCTCGCCGAGGAAGTCAACTCTATGGACGGACTCAATTTCATGGGTTATAATGCCATAGAAGAATCCGGATATAACAAATACAAAACAGATGACCTTTACATGAAATATTTCCTCCAGGCTGATTTCAATATCCTCCCCGGATTTGATTTCCAACTTAAAGGACAATATGAGAAACGCAAGGTCAATGCTTCAGAATATGACGAAGCGGAATCATACATGATGCGTTCGATGGTAAATGAGTTCGCTTCAACCGATTCCAGAGGAGGATTGATATATAACATCCCCAAAGGAGGTCATATATTATATCGCGACAACAACTATGACAACTACAATATTCGCGGACAATTCAACTATCGCAATACATTCGGCGACAACCATGAATTGACAGCGCTTCTCGGTGCCGAAGCACGTGAAGACAAAAGTGACGCGCATATAAGCGAACGCTATGGTTACGATGCGCAGCGCCTTACATACGGGCAGGTGGACTGGAAAACACTTTCACAGACCGGAGTTGTAGGACAGCTTTATGCCGTATCTCGCAAAAAATCTGAAAACTTATATATAGCAGATGTAAAACACCGCTATGTTTCTGCATATTTCAATGCAGGTTATGTATATGACGGACGTTATTCAGCAAACGCGAGCGTGCGCGTGGAGCAGGCAGACCTCTTCGGAAGCGATCCTAAATATCGCTATCGTCCCCTTTGGTCAGTGGGTGGAAGCTGGAATATAGAGAAGGAGAAATTCATGCGAGACTTCATTTGGCTTGACCGCCTGAAATTGCGTGCAACATATGGTATAACCGGTATGGTTGACCAGTCTTCTTCTCCATATCTTCTTGCTTCCTTCGGAACATCACTCTATACCAACAGTCCTATAAGTATGATAGTGTCTCCTCCCAACAGTTCATTGCGTTGGGAAAAGACTTCAACTTTCAATGCAGGTATAGATTTCTCATTCTTGACACGTCTTTCAGGAAATCTTGATTTCTATTACAAATACAGTTCAGACCTGTTGGTCAACAAGAGTATTGACCCCACATTGGGTTTCAACGGAATGGCACGCGCAAACAATGGCGCAATGAAGAATATCGGTGTTGAACTTAACATCGGTTATGACTGGATACGAAACCGCGACTTCACTTTCACCACATCTCTGACAGCTGCCTATAACAAAAATACTATCGACAAGATCGACTACACTCCTACAGACGCTCTTGACATGATCCTCTATCCCACTTCAAATTATCTGAAAGGGGATTCATATAATTCGCTTTATGCATATAGATATGCCGGCCTTACATCTACCGGCAATCCTTCCGTATATAATGAATCCGGAGATATAGTTTCTATCAATCCCGTCAGAAATATAAATGCACTCGTATGTGTAGGTTCGTTGACTCCCAAATGGAACGGAGCCTTGAATCTTGATTTCCGTTGGCGAGACCTCACCGTATTCGCCAAGATGGTATGCTACGCCGGACACTCCCTGAGAGTGGATGTCCCCACACTATATGACGCTACACACAAATTAACGGACAGTGCAGTTCATGAGGATATAGTGGACCGTTGGACTCCGGAAAATACAAACACCAATATTCCCGTAATGGGTATCTATGGCGACAGCGGTGAGCGCAACGAACATTGGCGTTATGCAGATGTCAACACGGCAAGCGCTTCATTCTTAAAGCTTCGCAACATCGGTGTCAGCTATTCATTGCCATACAAGTGGCTTCAGAAAACCCGCGCATTCAAAAGTGCACAGATCAGGTTCCAGATTGACAACCTATGCTATTGGGCATCGAACGGACACGGCATTGATCCGGAAGCATTCAACGCCAATACCGGTATAAGGAATGACCAACAGACACCAACTTATGTTTTCGGTATCAATTTCAGTTTTTAACAAGTCTCACAGACTTCATATTATAAGACAATGTTTAAAAAATTTTATATAACAGCACTTACTCTTTGTGCCATGACTGCATTTCAGTCTTGCGACAAATATCTTGACATAGAACCAAAGGGACGCGCTCAGCTAAAATATACGGAAGATTATCTCGGGCTTCTGGAAGAGGTTTCGCCAACCTACGATCATTCCGACAGCTGGTATGTCTGCAATGAAGCTTCATGGTATAAAACTGAAGAAATCAAAAATTATACATGGCCCATGCGTTCTGCCGGTTTCCTATGGGACGAAAGTTATGACCGCGCATCAATCCTCATAAACAGCTATCTTTATAATAACTGCTATAGCCGAATAACAAACTATAATGTTATTATAAGCAACGTACACACTTCCATAGGTGAAGATTCGGATAAGAAACTTGCAATGGCTCAAGCTAAAATAATGAGGGCGTACAATTATTTCTTTCTTATAAACACTTTCGCAAAACCTTATGATCCCGCCACGGCAGAAACCACAAACGGTATCATCGTGCGCGAAAAAATGTTTGAAAGCCTTGAAGAGAAAGGTATCCAGCAGACAGTAGGATATACCTACAGGTTTATTCAGCAGGATATAGAAGACGCAATAGAAGATCTGCCACATATTGCCGGAAATGCTTTCCGTCCCGATAAGACATTCGGGTATGCCCTTAAAGCAAAGGTTCACCTTTTCAAGCGCGAATATGACGAATGTATCGAGGCATGTCTTGACGCACTGGAAGAATCAACTGCCGGTGGACATGAACTTTGGGACATGAATGTCGAATACAATAAGTTCGCACCTTCACTATTCATGGGTTACGGCACAGACAGGGCTATTGACAGTCCTGAATATATGGGAGTCAACGATGCCATAGAAAGCGTATGGAAAAACGGCGTAGCTAAAGGTTACAACTCACCTGAGAACCTGCTGTACCAATTTGGAACCAACGACACCGATCCTTTCCCCATGTATGTCACCAAAGACGTGCTTAACCTTTTTGAAGATGCAGACCTGCGCGAATTATTCTGCATACGCTATCGTCGCACTCACGACACAGCTCCGGAAGGCGACCGCGAATATGCATCCATGGGTATCCGTTGGAATCCGTCCGGAATGCGTTTTTCAGAAGTTTACCTAATGCTTGCCGAATGTTATGCACGCAAGGGCACAGCTGCCGATCTGACAAAAGCAATGAACTATCTGGAAACTCTACGTTCAAAAAGATGCATAGAGGGTAAATATACGCATCTTTCAACAACAGATCCCGCAGAAGCAATGAAATTCGTTCGTGAGGAGCGTAAACGTGAACTTTTCCTTACTTGCAACGGTTTCTTCGACCTGCGTCGTTTCTGCGCGGAATTTAATGAAACCCAGACAAAGGAGTTCGATGGCAAGACATATACCCTTTCTCCAAATTCAACTCTTCTGACTTTCCCCTTCCCGTTGAAAGCCATGCAGACAAGCGACCTTAAACAGAATAGCAAATGAGAACTATAACACAGAAAGCAGCAATAGCGGTGTTAGCTATCTTTTCGGCAGGCAGCTTAAACGCCGCCACTCCGGCTACGGTGAAGATAGTCAACAACAGCGGAACCAAGATATATTTCCAACCGGAATCAGATCTCAACTACACTGAGGTCACAAGCAATGACACCGTTGTCAACATTGACAAGTCTCCTGTATATTACAGACTGATGGATGCCAACGGCACATTCTATCCACTGTTTATCACCCCCGGTTCGGCAACCAATATCAACGTATCGGCAAACGGTGTGGAAATAACAGGCGGGAATGAAAAAGAAAATTCATTCATGCGCCGGAATCCTTACATCTGTCGCGCAGCCGGATCCATCAAGACCTATTCTCCGGAATGGGTAGAGTATAATGAAAACGAGATAGCACGTATCGACTCATTGATAGACACTGCCGGACTGAATCCTGAGTTTTCCTCCATTCATAAACTTTACAACAGATATGTTTTCCTTAACCAGAGACTTGGCGGATTGACATTATCTAAAGTTTTCAGTAAGGATGGTGAAAATATAGAGACAGGTGAGGATTATTATGATTTTCTCAACAAACTAAGTTTCGACGATGAGAAAATACTGTCAACTCCGAAATGGTTTGATGTCATAGACAAGACGCTTGAAACAAAGGAAGCAAAAGGTATGATTCCTGTTTCAAATGACGATTACATGTCTATTTACGCAAAAGAGATAAGTAATGAAAAGATCCGTTCACATTATCTTATCAGCCTGCTATCAAAAATTTTGAAGTATAATTATCTTGAAGACTTCAAACGTCAGCTACCAAGGATAAAGCCTATGATAACGGATGCCGACGCATTTGCTCAGCTTCCTTCACTCGAAAAGGAGTATGCAAAGAAGATGGAAGAATCGGCAAATGTCACTGCAGGCACGGAGATGCCCGATTTCGTCTGCAAGGATGTTGACGGTAAAGAATATCGTTTTTCAGATCTGAGAGGGGATTACGTCATAATAGACTTCTGGTTCACCGGATGTGTTCCCTGCAGGGCTGAGATGCCTTATTTCTATGAAGTGGCAAAAGCATTCGATGGTAAAGGAGTGAAATTCATATCCCTTTCTGTTGACACCGGTGAAGCCCTTTATGGCAGATGGGAGAAAATGATGCGCAAGAAAGGCAACACTCCGGGAGTGCTGAGCGTAAATCTTCCCGGAGGTTTCACCTCACCGCTTCTAAAGACCCTTAACATCAAGGGAGTGCCGCGAATAATGCTCATTGACCGTGAAGGCAAGATAGTTGAAAGCTATGCAAAACGTCCGTCAGATCCCAAATTGCGTCAGCAACTCGAATCCCTGACTGCCAAATAGGATTTACCCCTCAACTTTAATTTAAAGAGTGTCGCATAACAATATATGTGACACTCTAATTTTTTTAGTTATTTTTGTAAAAATATTTGTCATGAATATATGAATATAGAGAATAAAGTTATAATTGTGGCAGGTGGACACGGACTTATAGGTAAGGAAGTTGTCGAAGACCTTTTGAGACACGGCGCCATTGTTGTCGATGCTGACATATGCTGCGATAATTCAAACTCGAGAGGGAACCATTACGAATTTCCTCTCGACCTGACATCCAATGAATCGATCGACGGACTGGTTAAATTCACCACAGAAAAATTCGGTCGTATAGACGGACTAATAAATTGTGCTTACCCGCACACCAAAGACTGGGGACGTTATAAATTCGAAGAAACACCATTCAGTCATTGGGAAGAGAACGTAAGGATACAGCTTAATCCTGTTTTCTATCTCGACCAACAGGTGGCAATCGTAATGGAGCGACAGAAAAGCGGATCAATAGTGAATTTCGGTTCAATATATGGCATCGTTGGCAATGACTTCACAATATATGAGGATTACAACGGCAGTTCTCCTGTAGAATACTGCGCAGTGAAAGGAGGTATAATAAACTTCACACGATATTTAGCCTCCTGGCTCGGAAAACACAACGTGCGCGTGAATTGCGTGTGTCCGGGCGGAATATGGGACAACCAACGCGAAGAATTTGTACGCAATTATGAACACCGGTGTCCCATGAAACGTATGGGGAATCCTGACGACATAGCACCGCTCTGTTTATTCCTCGTATCCGACGGTGCGAAATACATCACAGGTCAGATAATTGCCGCTGATGGCGGATGGACGGCAATATAGCTGCAACATAGTGGCAGTCGGTTAAGAATCTTTAAATATTAAAAATTGTTGTAAGTTAGGAGTGTGTGTTTTATTGTTGTACCTTTGTAGAAACAAACATTCTCTCTAAATATAGACATCATAAAGAGTCTTGACATTATTCAGAAATTCAAAAATCATATCATATCATATGGCAAAAAAGAAAACAACCAAAACGGCAGCAACAGGCAAGATCAGCGACATGGCTGAAAAACTGAAAGCACTTGACGTCACCATGGCGCATCTTGAAAAGGATTTCGGTTCCGGCACGGTGATGCGTCTCGGCGATGACGGAGTGCAGGACGTTGAAACAATACCTACAGGATCTATCGGTCTTGACTATGCACTCGGAGTCGGAGGTCTTCCGCGCGGACGTATCACAGAAATCTATGGTCCCGAATCTTCCGGAAAGACAACATTGGCTATCCACGTGATTGCAGAAGCTCAAAAATTAGGTGGCATATGCGCCATTGTCGATGCCGAACACGCTTTCGACAGATTCTATGCCGAAAAACTTGGAGTAGACGTAAATAATCTTTGGATAGCACAACCGGATAACGGAGAGCAGGCTCTTGACATTGCTGAACAACTAATCAATTCAGGTGCCATCGACGTGCTGGTGATAGATTCAGTAGCAGCACTTACACCCAAAGCCGAGATAGAGGGTGAAATGGGAGACAAGAATGTCGGACTCCATGCACGACTCATGTCTCAGGCAATGCGTAAACTGACAGGAACCATATCGCGCACTCGCACGTGCTGTATCTTCATAAACCAGATACGTGAAAAAATAGGTGTTTCATTCGGTAATCCGGAAACAACCACAGGAGGTAACGCCCTCAAGTTTTACGCTTCCGTGCGTATCGATATCCGCGCCTCATCGGCAATTAAGGATGGAGATGAAATGATAGGACGTCTCACAAAAGTGAAGGTGGTTAAAAACAAGGTAGCTCCCCCCTTCACACGCGCTGAGTTTGACATGATGTTTGGCAAAGGTATATCCCGTTCCGGTGAAATAATCGACCTTGCAGTAGAATACGGTATAGTAAAGAAATCCGGTGCATGGTTCTCTTACAACGGCTCAAAACTCGGTCAGGGACGTGATGCCGTAAAAGGAGTCATCGAAGACAATCCCGATCTTGCAGAGGAACTGACAGAAAAAATTATCGCTGCAATGAAAGCTGCAAAAGAAGAGAAAAAGGGAGTTAAAAAGAATCCATTCCTACCCGGTAAGGAATCAAAGAGAGTAGATCCGGACGAAGAACCAACTGAAGATGAAGATATGGATGATTTCGGTGAAGAACCCGAAATAGAAGAAGACCTCTTCGGAGATGATTTCGAAATAGAGGATTAACAGACCGTACTAAAACTAAAAAGGCATCCTATTTGGATGCCTTTTTAGTTACCATATAATGAAGTTGTTCAAACAACTTCATTCATCATCAATCGCGTTTAAGAGCCTTTGTCAATTCCCAAAGGGCTATTGAAGCGCTTGAGGAGACATTGAGCGAATGCTTCACGCCATACTGAGGGATTTCAATAACCACGTCACTCATGTCTACGAGACGCTGATCCACTCCTTCCACTTCATTGCCTACGATCAACACATACCTGTCTCCCTTCTGCGGAGAAAACACGTCAAGAGGCGTGCTGTTATGTGTCTGTTCAAGGGTGCATATCTTCCATCCATCTTTCTTCAACTGGGCGGCAGCAGCCACAGGATCGTCTACATGACGCCATTTCACGGTCTCCTCTGCTCCTAACGCCGTCTTGGCAATCTCCGGATGCGGGGGACATCCCGAAATGCCTCCAAGGATAATCTCGTCAACTAAAAAGGCATCGGAGGTGCGGAAAATAGCTCCGATATTATACATCGATCGCACATTGTCGGTGATCACTTTCAAAGGTAGTTTCTTCAAACCTTTATATTCAGCCACCGAACAATTCGACAATTCTATTATATTCTTTTTCTTCCTTTCCAAAGTTTCTTCCTAACTTAATTCAAGCATCCTTTCAATAGGCAATATAGCCTTGGCTGCGATTTCTTCATCAACTATGATTTCCGGCTCTTCATCGCGGAGAGCCTTATAAACCTTTTCAAGGGTGTTCAGCTTCATGTAGTCACATTCGTTGCATTGACACTCCGAATCTTCTGCAGGAGCCGGAAGAAAACGCTTGCCGGGACATTTACGACGCATTTCAAAGAGGATTCCGCTTTCCGTTACAACTATATATTCCGGAGCCTCATCCTTCTCTGCAAAATCAAGCAACGCGGCTGTGGAACCCACCTTGTCGGCTATAAGCTGTAAAGGGCGACGGCATTCCGGATGCACCAATATCTTTGCAAGAGGATGCTCACGTTTCATATCCATTATCTTATCTATCGAGAAGCGGTCATGAACATGACATGCACCCTGCCACAGGAGCATGTCCCTGTCGGCAACGGAATTTATATACCCTCCCAGATTCTTGTCGGGACCGAAAATTATTTTTTCATCTTTGGGAAGGGACTCCACTATCTTGCGGGCGTTGCCGGAAGTGACTACAATATCGGTAAGAGCCTTTACGGCTGCCGACGTGTTGACATAACTTATGACAGTATAGTCGGGATGCGCCTCTACAAACTCGCGGAATTTTACAGGATCACAACTGTCGGCAAGTGAACATCCCGCAGCCATATCCGGCACGAGTACTTTCTTGTCGGGACAAAGTATCTTGGCAGTCTCTCCCATGAAGTGGACTCCGCACATTACTATTATATCCGCGTCCGTCTTTGCGGCATGACGTGCCAACGCCAAAGAGTCGCCTATGAAATCCGCTATCTCCTGTATCTCGTCGCGTTGATAATAGTGAGCCATTATCAACGCATTTTTCTCTTTCTTCAGCCGGAGTATTTCTCCGCGTAGCTCTTCTTGTGTCATGAGCTTTTTATTATTTTAAGTTTTAAGATAAAATTCAAATTAATTAAAAAAACTAAACAACAATAATAAATGGTGTAGATAAGTAACAATAACTTTTTAGCCTAAAATTTGGAAATATGAGTTATTGAACTTTGAGCTAACTTTATTATCATGTTATCTACAGGTGGTATCATTGATTTTCAAACGAATGTGAACTTTATTGACATCCTGTAGATAATTGCAAAGTTAATAAATTCTTCAGTAAAGATGGTTCAAAACTGTAGAAAACCCACCTCCGAATAGTAGATAACCCTGATGAAAAGTGTGTAAAAAGTATTCAACAGATAATATTGCGTATTAAAATAAGGGTTGACTTATAAAAATAAGTGATAAAACCTAAAATGTTGAGGTATAAGTTATCATATAGTTTTCAACAGCTTTTTCAACAGTTTTTCGACACTTATCTACAAGTTATCAACAGGTGGTTTTTACTTATATTTTTCATAATATGCACCGTTGGGGGTGGGATCTGTAACTTTTACCGGCTTCCTGTAGACATTCTGCATGAGGTCTTCGAGATTGCGTGCACCTTCCGATCTGGCACGGCGTATCACCCCGGTTCTGTATAGACGTTTCTTTGAATTTTTCTTTATATTCGCTTTTACTTGGTTTTCCTCCCGGTCGGTTAACTTGTCACTACGCAACAATCCAAGTATACCGATATTCTTGGTGTCTATCACCTCCCATGAATTGTCTTCGGTGGATTCATATATTTCCACTATTTCGGGAGGTAAAACTATTCTTACGGTGTCGCCGACAGTGTCGACCTTTATTTTTTCAAGATCGAAAGACACGCTGCCGGTCTGTTTCTGCACTCCGAAAAGAACCTTGTTATTGATTGTGTCCAGCACGGGCACTTCGCTATATATGTCCACCACGCTAAGTTGAGCCATGGTTTCGATATCGTTTACTCGCGACTTGCTCACTTCGATTGTCTTTTTCACCTCGGGTTTAAGAGAAAAATATATCACTCCGGCAACAATGGTGATCAACACCGCTGTTATTAAAAATTTTACTATCCTGAACATGGCTGATTCTATTTAAAAGTGATATTGGCTGTATATCCGCTATTCATGAATATGTTTTCAAAATATTTTGTCGCCTTTCGTTTCGCTGATTCAATGAGCTGCTTTTTAAAGACGGGATCATTTTCTATCTCTCTTTTGAATGAAGAGTTTGTTTTTTCCTTCATCTCCGCTCTTTCCTTAGAATCGAGTTCGCTACGTAGCAGACCTATGTTTTCATATTCTTTGCGCATTTGCATATCACGACCGGAAATTTCAGTCTGTACCGGAGGTAAGGTCACTTTGACTGTCATGTCATCATCATTGAACACAATGTCTTCCGGTTGAAGCATTGACAGGTCAATATAGGCTTTCATATATGAATCGTAGGAATAGACGGCAATGCGTTTGCCGATTGTATACCAGTCCGAGCTTTCCAGTTTTGCTGTTTTGGTTATGGACATGGAAGAAAACACGATCTTGTTGCTTGACCGTATTTCCTGATACAAATCGTTTTTGAAACTATCATCCTTCTTTTCACATGAAAATAAAAGAGTGGATACCGCTCCGCAGATTATTATAAATGTTTTCTTCATACACCTTTCCGTTTTTTGTTGTAAACAAAGTCATATCAATGTAGTTCGCTCATTCATTAAGTAAGTGATCGATAATAGTAAGTGATCGATAATAAAAAGAAAATATATATAAAGCGTGATCGTTTTATATTTTAAGCAGGTGATCAAATTTATTGAGTAAATGATATGTGCATGATCACCAATTATTAACTATAAATTATTAATTATAAAATTGCCATGGACAGGATTGAAGAGGCGAGAGGGCGGAAGGCGAGTGGAATGTTCAACTGTGCGCAGGCGGTTGCATGCAGCTACTGTGATGTTGCCGGCATGGATGAAAATGCAATGGCGGCGGCAACGTCTGCTTTCGGCACAGGCATGGGAAACATGGAAGGCACATGCGGAGCGTTGGTAGGAGCCGGTGTCGTGCTCGGAATGAAGACATGCGACAGGGTTAAGGCACGTTCGTTGATGAAGGTGGTTATGGAAAGATTCAAAGAGAACAATGGCTCTACGGTATGCCGTGAACTCAAAGGAGTGGGAACCGGAAAGCCATTGAGGGATTGCAACGATTGTGTAGCTGATGCAGCCCGTTTTCTACAGGAGGTTTTATAGTTTACTTATTTTTCTTTTTCAGTATACGCTTTATTTGGCGTTTGAGTATGTGATGACCCGGATGTGACATGGCGCCATGACCGTGACCGTCTATCTTGAAAATCTTGACATCGGGGTGTCCAATAAGTTTCATCATGCGCCACATATATGCGTTTTCCTCATATCTGCCGTTCATTTCAAGTTCGGCATCTCCGGTTATTATTATATATGGAGGAGCATCGTTGCGTATATGGGAAATAGGAGCGAACTCATCGATTGCCGGCTGTAGGGGTGAAAGACCTTGTTTCTTGCGCTGTTCGAAATGTGTTATAGCCTGTCCGCTATAGGGTATAAGTCCGGCGATTGAATCTGCTTCCACACCATATTTTGAGAGCCATTTACGATCGAGTCCTATCATACTCGTAAGGTATGCTCCGGCAGAATGTCCTGCCACGAATATTTTAGAAGGGTCGCCGCCATATTTTTCTATATTTTCGAATGTCCATGCAACTGCCGCAGCAGCATCGTCGATACATTCGCTTATCCCGACTTTAGGTATGAGTCTATAATTTGCAGCAACTACAACATATCCTGATTCTTTTAATTCTTCTGGAATATACCTTGTGCCTCCCGTCAATCCGCCTCCGTGAAACCAGACAACTACGGGCATTCCTGTAGTGTCTTTAAGGTGATATATATCCAACCTACATCTTTTTTTAGAATAGGCATCTTTATTTACGGAATACGGGATAGCCGTTTCTGTATGGTATTTGGCTGTCATATTGAAACTTATGAACAGCAATAATAAAGGAAAAAAGTTTTTCATGATTTATCAAGTTGGTTAATATCCGCAAATATACTAAAAAAATCAGTAAAAATTTGAAATTGTTAAAACGTTTTAGTAACTTTGTTGCAAGTCATGGTAAAACGGTTTAACAGACTTCTGAAATGGGCACGGAAAAAGTTACAATAAAGGATATTGCAGCGGAGGCTAAGGTTTCTGTCTCTTTGGTCTCGTTTGTGATGAATAATATTGCCAACGGCAGGAATATCTATCGCGTCAACAAGGATACGGCACAAAGGATTCTGGAAGTTGCAAAGAGGCTTAATTATAGCCCGAACAATGCTGCCCGTTCATTAAGGAGCGGAAAGTCATATTCTATAGGCGTGATTGTGTCTGACATATCCAATAAATTCTTTGCAGATATTGCCCGCTGCATTGAAGACCGTGCATATAAATACAATTATACTGTATTTTTCGGCAGTACTGACGAAAATCCTGAAAAACTCAGCCATCTTATAGAAGTATTTGTCAACAAGGGTATGGACGGGCTTATAATAGTGCCCTGCGACGGGGCTTATGAAGCGATCCGTCGGGTGGAAAAATCGGGGGTTCCCGTGGTGCTGCTTGACCGTGACGTTCCGGAGCAGGATATGACAGGAGTGCTCCTTAACAACCGTAAGGCAGGTATGCAGGTCACTTCCGCATTGCTTGATAACGGATGCAAGAAGGTGGAGATGGTTTCATATAGCATGCGCCTTAGCAATATACGTGATCGTGAAGATGGTTTCATGGAGGCGATGCGCAATGCGGGGCACAATGTAGATGATTCCATGATACACAAGATACCTTATGGGGAGATGGATAAAATGGCATCCGTGATAAGCGGGGCATATTCCCGTGGAGTAAACGGGTTGCTGTTCGCTACAAATACCCTTGTGCAGACAGGGCTGAGGGAAATTTGCAGTAAAGGATTGCGTGTCCCTGAAGATTTCAGGATAGCGGCTTTTGACACCAATGACGCTTTCGAACTTGACATGATGGACATAATCTATATCCAACAGCCTGCATCTCAATTTGGGACTGAAGTTGTTGACCTGATGATGAAAGCCATAGATGACAAAGTGAAGAAAGATAATGAGGGATTACAAACCCGAATTATCCTTAATCCTCGTCTTGTCGAGAAACATCCACGACATCCGCGATAATACTAAATTTTAGTACCTTAAAACCCTAACCATATTGCTAAATTGATTTAACTGATTGACCGATGAAAACTCAATATTTTAAATATTCACTTAATTTCTTGTGTCTGTTTGCAATAGCGGTTACTTCTTTTGAAGCCGGTTCGCAAAAGACTATAGGGAACAAGCGAAATGGATCTGTGCCTGAGGATGCGGCTTTGTGTTATAATAATCCCGGACTTGAGGTGGATCTCGGAGTTGGACTCTGGGGAATACCGATACCGGTGGATTATGACGGTGACGGTGTTAAGGATCTGCTCGTAAGTTGTCCTGACCGTCCATACAAGGGTTTATGGTTTTTCAGGAATATAGGCACTTCATCTTCCCCTTTCTTTGCCAAAGCTGAAAAAGTGAGTGGCAAGGGATTGAAGAATATCCGTTATTCGGAAGTGGATGGCATCCCTTATGTTCTTGCTCCGGAAATTGAGTATAATGGGTTTGTAAAGTCTTTATACTCTAAACGCGTTCCGGTTGAATATGAAGGGGAGCGTATCGGTGAGGGTTTCAAGAAATCACGTAGCAATATCTGGAATTATGTGGATTGGGACGGTGACGGTGATAAGGATATTGTGGTGGGTATAGACACATGGGATGATTATGGTTGGGATAATGCTTATGACAGTAAGGGGAATTGGACTCGCGGTCCGTTGCACGGATATCTCTATCTTATAGAAAATGTAAACGGAAGATATATAAACCGTGGACGAATCAAAGCAGGAGGAGAGGAAATAGATACGTATGGTGCACCTGTGCCTTGTGTGGCTGACTTTGATGGTGACGGCGACATGGATATAATATGCGGAGAGTTTGTTGACGGACTCACGTGGTATGAAAATATAGGAACACGGGAAAAACCTGAATTTGCGAAAGGTCGCCAATTAAGTAATGAAGGAGGCGACATAAGGTTTCATTTGCAGATGATAGTTCCCGTTGTCACGGATTTTGACGGGGATGGTCTTGTTGATCTGGTTGTGGGTGACGAGGACGGGCGCGTGGCTTGGCTCCGTAACACGGGGAAAGTGTCCGACAATATGCCGCAATTCGAGTCTCCCGTATATTTTCGTCAGGAAGCTGATCGTATTAAATTCGGTGCCCTCTCTACCCCATGCGCATATGATTGGGACGGAGATGGTAAGGAGGACATAATATCCGGTAATTCTGCAGGAGAGATCGCCTTTATACGCAATCTTAGCGGTGGTGACAATCCCGTTTTTGATGCTCCACGGCTGTTTAAGGTGAATGGTAAGCCGTTGAGAATAATGGCGGGGGAGAACGGATCCATACAGGGACCGGCGGAGCGTAAATGGGGATATACGGTATTGTCGGTAGCTGATTGGGACGGTGACGGCATTGCGGATATAATTGTAAATTCCATATGGGGTAAGGTTGTAATTACTCACTGAAAAGTAGGCCAGGGCACTCATTAAAAAATGGGCCACCA
>CAMYSW010000001.1:0-29177 GCA_947297425.1 uncultured Porphyromonadaceae bacterium | reverse complement strand
GTCATATTTCCTTTAGGCTTTAGGTGTTAGGCTTTAGGTGTTAGGACTTCATGTTTGAATAATTATTATTCAGGATTAGCCATCTATTCTAATGCCTAATGCCTAAAGCCTAAAACCTACTACAATTACACTTCGATTTTGATAATCTCGAAATCGATCACACCGACAGGGGCGTTAACCTGAACATGATCCCCCACTTTGTGTCCAAGAAGAGCCTGGGCGATAGGTGTGTTGGAAGCGATCTTAAACTCACGCAGGTTAGCTTCACTTTCAGTCACGATAGTATAACACATGGTCATACCCTTGTCATTACGGATAGTGACCTTATTGAGTATCTGAACCTCTTCCGTATTCAATTTGCTGTCATCGATGATACGCGCACCGGCAATAAGCTCTTTAAGCTTGGATATCTTCATTTCAAGCATACCCTGCGCCTCCTTGGCTGCGTCATATTCGGCATTCTCCGAGAGGTCTCCCTTGTCGCGAGCCTCGGCGATTGCCTGCTTAATGGCAGGACGCTGCGCTTCCAGGGCAGACAGTTCCTCCATCTTTTTATTATACCCCTCTTGGGTCAGGTAAGTTGCCATAATTCTTATGTTTATATTATATATTATTATTTTAGAGTTGTTTCAGGATGGTATTAAAAAAATAAAGAATCCTTTTTCTCGATTCGGCATCGTGGTTCAATAACGATCCGGAAAAAAAAGACCCTTTCTGACGGTAAGCCGTCGTTATTATTTCGGGTGCAAATTTAACTCTTTTATTTTGATATAACAAATATACGACCTTTTTTATCATAAATATTTTATGATTTTCTAATTTTTATTAACTTTGGAGAAAATTCAATCTAATAAGTGATGAATGTTAACGAAACGCAAAACGAAATAATTGAAGAATTTGACGGTCTCACCGACTGGATGGACCGTTATGCCTATATAATTGAATTAGGCAACACGCTGCCTGAATATCCCGAATCGGGCAAGACTCCCGAAAACCTCATCGAAGGATGCCAGAGCCGCGTATGGATCTCTGCCGAACGTCAGGACAACGGAAAGATAAAATTCGAAGCAGATTCCGACGCCTTGATAGTCAAAGGAATCGTCGCCTTACTCATGCGGGTGTTAAATGATCGCACACCCGATGAAATTCTTGATGCCGACCTATATTTCATTGACAAAATCGGACTGAAAGAGCATCTGTCACCTACACGATCCAACGGACTTGTGGCAATGGTGAAACAGATCCACAACTACGCAAAAGCATACAAGCTACTCGATTCAAAAAATTAAAACCAAAATCTAATAATAACACAAATGTTCAAGAACCAACCCAAAGGCCTCATCCCGGCTGCCCTATCAAACATGGGCGAAAGATTTGGCTACTACATCATGAACGCCGTGCTCGTGCTCTTCTTATGCTCGAAATTCGGTCTTAAAGAGGAAACGAGTGCAATCGTTTATTCATGTTTCTATGCAGGAATTTATATCCTGAGCCTCGTTGGCGGTCTTATCGCCGACCGTACCCAGAACTATAAAGGAACCATCATCTCCGGACTTATGGTAATGACAGCCGGTTATGTTGTCCTCGCAGTGCCAATCCTTGCCACTCCCGAGAACACCACATGGCTCCTGACCCTCACATGTGTCGCTCTTTTCCTTATTGCATTCGGTAACGGACTTTTCAAAGGAAACCTACAGGCAATAGTGGGTCAGCTTTATGACAATCCACGCTATTCTTCACAACGCGACTCCGGTTTCCAGATTTTTTATGTGTTCATCAACATCGGAGGCGTGCTCGCTCCTTTCATCGCCCCCATCCTCAGGTCCTGGTGGCTTGGCGTTCACAACCTTGCCTACAACGCTTCCCTCCCGGCACTATGTCATGAATACCTCAGCCTCAGCGGCAACATGAACCAGCAAAATGCCGACAATCTTTATGCCCTTATCTCTGAGATGGGTGGCAACATACAGGATGTGGCAGGATTCTGTACCCAATATCTTGACGTATTCAACACCGGTATCCACTATAGCTTCATTGCTTCAGTTGCAGCCATGTTGATTTCGCTTGCAATATTCCTTGCCACCAAAAACGGACTCCCCTCTCCTGCTAAAAAAGACAAGGCAGAAACAGTTCAATACACAGCCGAGGAGAAAGCCCGCATGGCAAAGGAAATCAAACAGCGCATGTATGCCCTTTTCGCAGTTCTCGGAATAGCGATCTTCTTCTGGTTCTCATTCCACCAGAACGGAACTTCACTATCGCTTTTCGCACGCGATTTCGTGCGTACAGACTCCGTTCAGCCTGAAATTTGGCAAGCCCTCAATCCTTTCTATGTAATCATCCTCACTCCCATAGTGATGTGGGTATTCTCCCTTCTTGCCAAAAGAGGCAAAGAGATCTCCACTCCCAAGAAGATTGCCATAGGTATGGGACTCGCAGGCATCGCCTACCTCTTCCTTGTGATCTTCTCAGCTGTAAAAGGATATCCGTCAGCTAACGAGTTCAAGGAACTTGCACCCGCAGTTGCAGAAGGGTTGAAGACAGGTCCATGGGTATTATTCGTGCTCTACTTCTTCCTAACAGTTGCAGAACTTTTCATCTCCCCCCTCGGACTTTCATTCGTGTCTAAAGTTGCCCCCAAACACCTGCAAGGTCTATGCCAGGGTCTATGGCTCGGAGCTACAGCCGTAGGAAACCTGCTGCTTTGGATCGGTCCGCTCATCTACAACGCTTGTCCGATCTGGGTTGCGTGGACAGTATTCCTCTCGGTTTGCGTCGTATCAATGGGCGTAATGTTCGCGATGGTCAACTGGCTCGAACGCGTCACCAAATAAAATATCTAAACATATAAAAATATTAAATCCCGTTTTGGAAAATCCGAAACGGGATTTAATATTTTTTAAGTTTTTGCAAGGTTATTTCAAAAACAATGAATAAATTTGCAGAGTCATTTGTTTGATTAGTATAATGACCTCTACAAAGCATTCACTTGCAGTAATCTTCGGCATCGCTTTAGGTCTGATTGTCAATCTGTCAGGATGCCGCAAAGCCGCTGTAACGGAGCAACCGGCAGCGGATTCAATATCTTTATATGCCGACGAATATCACGCCGACAACGACATTGCCATGACAATCCGCAGTATAACCGATGCCCTGCGCGTTGGTGAACCTCTTGACACCCTCGACTATAACTTCGAAGGAGTATTGACCGATGGCGAGGGACATCCCCTTTACACCGATATCCAGGGCACACCGGGAAGCTGGGACGTAGATGTCATATCTCCCACTACGGCAGTGGTGCGCAACATATATTTAGGAGACCTACTGCCGGATGATCTTGAAAGTTATCTTGCCGGAAGTCTCAACCTGTCTGCGGAAAATGTTATAGAGAGTACTGAATATGACGATGACGAGGAGACTCAATTGGTTGTTTATGACATAGACGGGGTCTACCTCCGCATAGAAACACGAGCCGGAGTTGCCCCGAACGGACTTGAAGGTCCACTCATGAGCATTATCGCCACCACAACGCCCCCTATATAAATTACACTGACTATTCTGCCTGTACAGGTCTGAACACAAACAGGCGGGAGGAATCGAATCTCGGAAGTGCCATCAACTGGATATCCGCTTGCCGGTCAAGAATTGTTTCGGCTGCATTACCCACTTTCTTTCCTGCACTTTCAAGTGCATTGCGCACTGCTTTCAATGCCTTGGCGGGGGTATTGTTATCTTGGGAAAGATGACACAAGAAAACATATTGCAGTTCCGGATTCACTATCTCTTTCAGGAATGCGCCGGTCGCCTCATTGTCCATATGTCCGTTCTCTGTCTGTATCCTCGCTTTGAGATATTCCGGATAACGTCCGTATTTAAGCATCTGCAAATCATAATTAGCCTCAATCACCAGATAATTGGCACGGCTCATGTAATAACGGGCACGGTTCGTAACAGCTCCGAGATCCGTGGCAAGCACGAAACGACGGTCTCCAAATTCTACGGAAAACCCCATATTGTCAGTGCCATCGTGAGGGACCTCGAACGCGGTTATTTCAAAATCCAGAATCTTGAATGGTATCTCCTTGAATATCGGATGATGATAATCCTTTATACGCTTGGAAATGCTATGACGGCGAAGCAAACCGCCCAGAACCCGGTTGGTGCAGAAAAGACGGATATGCTTGTGATTCCTCACTAAATTATAAGCATAACGCACATGATCGGAATGATCATGTGTCAAAAGAAGAGCCTTGACTGCATTTATCGAAATACCATTTGACGAAAGCATCCTTATCGCGTCCTCGGTTTTCACTCCCGCATCAATGAGTATTCCACCCTGCCTGGTTCCTATATAACAGCAATTGCCACTCGAACCGGAACCAAGCGACATGAAATACAGGTTGTAATCCGATGCTTTATCCGCTTTCAGGTCTGCCGCCGTTATGTCAAGGTCTGTATAACTACGGGGCATTCTTCTGCTAACGGACTCATCCTGCCCTGAAGCTTCCAATTCATCAAACGGAAGCTGGGGATGGTCATAGAACCTTATCTTCTTAGCGCACATTCCTCTTGCCTCCTTTCTTGTGTACATGAGTCTTACATTCCGACGCGCTCCCCCTGTATATCAAGAAAATAGCAGGACGCTTGTCGTAATTCTCCTTGCAAGCTTTCCATTTTGCCGCAGGACGGGTTATTACAGATTCATTCTCCGGATCAGATATATCGCAAGCCACGCAAAGTCTCGTATCCGGGCGCAAGTTCTCGCTCAGGAAACGTATCAGGCTGTTATTTCTGTAAGGTGTTTCAATAAATATTTGAGTGCGGTTCTTGAATTGAGATTCATTTTCAAGATCCCGTATGGCATGGATACGTTCTTTCTCATCGATAGGGAGATAACCGTTGAAAGCAAAACCCTGTCCATTGAAACCGGATGCCATCAGAGACATGAGAATGCTCGAAGGTCCCACCAATGGAACAACCCTCAACCCTTCGCGCTGGGCAATCTCCACAGGGAGTGCACCGGGATCCGCCACAGCCGGACATCCGGCTTCACTCATCACGCCAATGGATTCACCATTACGCAGCGGTTCAAGCCATGCGCTTACTTCCGTGAGGTCTGTATGTCCGTTAAGCTCATGAAAAGTGATGGAATCTATGTCAAATCCTTTATCCCACCGCTTCAGGAAGCGACGCGCTGTCCTGACATTTTCAACAATCAGGTGCTTCAAATTCTTGACTATCGGAAGATTGCCCGTAGGAATAACATTTTCCAACGGTGCATCGCTAATATTTACCGGTATAAGATATAATGCCGCTTCCTGTTTCATAATACAAATTTAATAAATTTATCATATTTCCTTATCACTCATATCCTCATTTTTTGTTAATTTTGTTAATTGCACTTAAGGTGCAACACTATAAAAATAATTTTGCACTATGATAAAAGAATTACCGGATAGTTTTATTACACAGATGCGCAACCTTCTCGGCGATGATTCTGACAAGTTCATCAAAGCCATGCAGGAACCGCCTGCCGTGTCCATAAAAATCAACCGACGTAAAACCCACACGCCGGATATTTGCGGATATGAGGACTTGACTCCGGTGAAATGGTGCGAAAGTGGATTCTACCTCCCTAAAAGACCTGTATTCACGCTCAATCCCCTGATACACGCCGGAGTGTTCTATGTTCAGGATGCATCATCGATGATATATGAGGCTGTGACTAAAAAAATCGTGTCTACGTCATTCAATACAAGAGACTCCATTCGTGTCCTTGACATGTGTGCCGCCCCGGGAGGGAAAACAACTTCCATGATAAATGCCCTTCCCGATGGAACAATGGTCGTGGCAAACGAATTTATCAGTGCGAGAGCTACAATCCTGACGGAGAATCTTATGAAATGGGGATATCCGGATATCATAGTTACCAACTCCCCCACCGGACATTTCGCCGGACTCGGAGAGCTATTTGACATAATAGCGGTAGACGCTCCCTGTTCCGGAGAGGGAATGATGCGCAAAGAAGAAGTGGCGATAAGCCAATGGGGAGAAGGATTGCAAAAGCAATGTGCATCGTTGCAACGAGAGATTCTTAACGATGCATTCTCGGCTCTGAAACCGGGAGGGTTCATGATATATTCGACTTGCACCTTCAACCGTTTGGAAAATGAAGAAAATGTACGTTATCTCGTTGAAGATCTGGGAATGGCTACTGTCAACATGCACTTTCCCGAAGAATGGGGAATAAGCGACGGTATAGACACTCCTTACCCTTGCTTGCGATTCATGCCACACATCACTCAAGGCGAAGGGCTGTTCATATCCGTGCTCCGTAAAGAAGGGGATTACATTCCATCAAGGTTGCGGAAAGGAGAAACGTTCTCCAAAACAATAAGTTCTAAAGTGAAGATAATAGCCGACGGAATACCTATGACCGTAACAAAAGGTAAAGATCTTGTGCCCACTACTGAATCTGTTCTATCAACGGCTTACAATAAAGGTAAATTACCGGAAACGGAACTTGACGAAAACACGGCACTATCTTATCTTCGACACGAGGCTATAAAACTTGATCCCGAAATCCCAAAAGGCCACGTAGTTGTTATGTATAAAGGTAAACCATTAGGTATTGTAAAAAATCTTGGCAACAGGGCAAACAATCTTTATCCTGCACAATGGCGAATAAGAATGAAATAAGACATGAAATATTTCCGGTTACAGGGATGATGTGTGCCGTCTGTGCCGGAGCGGTAAAGAAGGCTATATCGGATTGTCCGGGAGTTAAGGTCGCCGATGTGAATTTCGCCACAAATTCTGCGGCAATAGACTGGGACCCCGACATGGTTTCCGTCAAAGAAATTGCGGAAGCTGTAAAAAGTGCCGGCTACGAAATGATAGTCAGCGAATCAGAAGAAACAGCCTTAAAAGAACAGGACAAACGGGAAGAGAACTCCTACCTTAAGATGAAACGCAAGGTGGCTGTTGCCTGGATGATCACGGTCCCATTGTCTGTTTCATGCATGCTACATATCCACTTCCCTGCCGAAGGGTGGATCTACATGGCTATGACCATTATCGTAATGGCTTATTGCGGCGAAGGATTTTACCGCCGTGGTTTCAAGGCTCTTTTTTCCAAAGCGCCCAACATGGATAGCCTTGTGGCAATATCCACAATATTCAGCTTCCTTTTCAGCGTGTTCAACACCCTGTTTCCCGATGTTCTGACCTCTCGCGACATAAGTGCCGACCTATATTATGAAGGTGCGGCAATGATTATAGCGTTCGTATTGACCGGCAAGCTAATGGAGATGCGAAGTCGCCACTCTACAGGAATGGCAATCAAGGCACTTATGAGTTTACAGCCTGACGAAGCATTACTCGAACTCCCTGATGGCAGCACTAAACACATAAAAGCTTCAGAGATAAAGACCGGAGATATACTTATCGTGAGGCAAGGCGACAAGATTCCAATAGATGGTATAGTCACCGAAGGCAATGCAACCGCAGACGAATCAATGCTGACCGGAGAGCCAATAGGTATAGAAAAGCAATCCGGGAGCAAAGTCAATGCAGGAACTATCTTAAATGCAGGAACAATCAAAGTGAAGGCTCTAAATGTAGGGGCAGACACAGAATTGTCGCGCATAATACGTGCCGTCAGGGAAGCACAAGGTTCGAAAGCACCCGTTCAGAAGCTCGTCGACCGCGTTGCAGCCGTGTTTGTCCCGTCAGTAATGGTCATTTCATTGATAACATTCCTCACTTGGATAGCGATTGACATTCATAATATACCTGTGGCTATCGTCTGTGCAGTGTCAGTGTTGGTAATTGCCTGTCCCTGCGCCCTCGGACTTGCCACCCCGATGGCAATAATGGTAGGGATAGGACGTGGCGCAAGATCCGGAATACTTGTAAAAGACGCAACAGCTCTTGAAAGACTCGCGAAGGTTGACACCCTACTGATCGACAAGACAGGTACATTGACAGAAGGGAAACCCAAGATGACAAACATTATATGGAACAATGGCGTCGATGAAGAAAATAAGACGAAGATACTCTCTGAAATATATGGAGCCGAGAAAGAGAGTATCCATCCTCTCGCCAATGCCATATGCGAGGGTATAAAGAATTGTGATATAATTCCAGCCGAACCATTAAAATATGAATATATTCCCGGTGTAGGGATAAAATGCTCATACGCAGACAGCAATTATGTCATAGGTGGTGCACATTTAGCTGACAAAAATGCAGACTCCGGTTTTAAAGAGACTGTAGAAAACTGGTTAGGTAAAGGTGCCGGAGTTGTTGTCGTAACCGTCAACGATATTCCGGCAGTTGCCTTCGAAGTGGAAGACAAGCTACGTCCGGATGCAAGACAAGCCGTAACGAAACTTAAGTCCATGGGCATAAACGTGGAATTACTGAGCGGTGACCGGCAGGAAACGGCACGGCACATCGCAAGCCTTGCCGGCATTGACAACGTGACAGCCGAAACATTGCCATCAATGAAGCAGACCCGTGTTGAAGAATTACAACGCCAAGGAAACATCGTGGCAATGGCCGGTGACGGTATAAATGACTCTCAGGCACTGGCTGCATCTGACGTTTCCATAGCCATTGGCGGGGGATCTGACATAGCAATAGACGTAGCCAAAATCACGCTTGTTGGAGGCAGGCTTTCCTCACTGCCTGATGCAGTAAGATTATCGAAAGCCACTTTACGGATCATACGAGAGAATCTGTTTTGGGCTTTTATCTACAATCTGATAGGTATTCCTCTCGCAGCGGGAGTCTTATATAAAGCCGGATTTCTACTCTCCCCGATGTTCGCATCGGCAGCGATGGCACTCTCTTCCCTTTGTGTAGTAGCCAACTCTCTACGCCTTAATAGATTATCATGAGGTTTTAGGCGTTAGGCTTTAGGTTTTAGGCGTTAGGTGCTTGCATCTGAAAATCTAACATCTAAAGTCTAAAACCTAAAGCCTAACGCCTAAAACCTAAAACCTAAAACCTAAAATAATATGAAATTTAAGACAAATGCAAAATGCGGCGGTTGCAAAGCCGCGATTATAGGAGCAATGCAGGAACGCTTCCCTGATATGGAATGGTCAATGGATCTTGAGTCGGCAGACAAGATCCTTGAATGCCACGGCATACCGGACAACCCGGACAAAGCTGCCGAGATAGTGAGGACAATTGAAGAAACAGGATTTAAAGGGAACTGGATACCTGCAGATGCTTAACACGGATAAGAATCAGGACTCATGGGATTCCCGCACGAGGTTACTTATCGGTGAAGAGACAGTCGTTAAATTGTCTAAAGCCAAAGTGGTCGTCGTAGGTACAGGCGGCGTAGGCGGCTATGCCGTAGAGACTCTTGCACGCAGTGGCATCGGCAATCTCGTGATAATAGATGCAGACAATGTCGCAGACAGCAATATCAACCGTCAGTTAATAGCTCTTCATTCAACAGTCGGAGAATCAAAAGTTGCTCTCTTCGCCCAACGTTGTCGTGACATCAATCCCGACATAAACATAACGGCAATCAAAGAATTTGTCACACCCGATAACGTAGCTGAATTGATAGGCACAGACGTTGATTACGTTATTGACGCCATTGACACGGTCGCACCTAAAATGGCTGTCATACTGCATTGTTTTCACAATAATATTCCCATAATATCTTCAATGGGTGCAGGAGGCAGGATAGATCCTTCAAAAATCGGATATTTTGACATAGCCGACACCCGAGAAGACGGATTGGCAAGAGCTGTGCGTCAACGGCTCAAAAAAGCCGGAATCCGAAAGAGGCTGAAAGTGGTGGCAAGCACCGAGGCTCCTCACAGGCACGCCGTGATTGAGCTTGAGGAACAGAACAAGCGCAGTTCATACGGCACAATCATATCCATCCCAGCAATCTTCGGTATATACCTCGCCAATCATGTAATTGTTAGTTACGTAAAATGATAGAACTAAAAAATATCAACAAAACATACGGCTCACTGACCGTATTATCCGACATATCGCTGACCATAGGCAGAAATGAAATAATCACTATAGTCGGACCGAGCGGTGCCGGAAAAACGACACTTCTCCAGATTGCAGGTTCCCTCGAACGCCCCGATTCCGGACAAATAATCTATGATGGGGAAGACATTTCGACATTAAACGACAAACGGTTGTCTCATTTCCGGAATCGCAACATCGGATTCATATTCCAGTTCCATCAGCTATTGCCTGAATTTACAGCATGTGAGAATGTAGCGCTCCCGGCGATGATCGGTGGCATGTCCCGCCGAAAAGCAATGGAGAAAGCGTCGGGACTGCTGGACATGTTAGGACTATCTGAGCGAAAAAGCCATAAACCGGCTGAGATGTCGGGAGGCGAGAGACAACGCGCCGCAATAGCACGCGCCTTGATAAATGAACCCAAAGTAATATTCGCGGATGAACCGACAGGGAGTCTCGACTCTCACAATCGCGATGAAATCAGATCAGTAATAGCCAACTTACGTGATAGCATCGGTCAGACATTCGTCATAGTAACGCACGACCCCTCCATGACCACCATTGCCGACCGGGTCATCACTATGGCAGACGGACGCATCATTTCCGAAGAAAATTCCAAGCTATTTCATCCTTTGGAAAATAATTGTTAACTTTGTTATATCAATTAACTACATTTGCCCATATGACTAAGAAACTTAATCAGCTTAGTTCAGTATGGGAGTTTAAACGAAAATAAAATGGAAAACAAAGAAAATCAGCTTCAGATTCAACTTCGTCCGGAAGTTGCCGACGGTAAATACACCAACCTTGCAATGATCGGTCACGGTCCTAACGAGTTTCTTATCGACTTCATTTTCGCAGCTCCCGGCATGCCCCAGGCTCCCGTGGTAAGCAGAGTGATGATGACTCCCGAGAATGCAAAGCAACTTCTCTTCGCCCTCACCGACAACATCAAGAAATATGAAGCTCAGTTCGGTGAAATCATGCCCCGCAACGTAAAACCGGGAATCACTAACAACTAATGTTAATTAATAATTAATGGTTAATAATTAATAGTTGCATGGATAACGATAATAGGGTAAGCCTTGCGAGCAAAAATTTTGCTCGGCGTTGCGTTATGCTCTATAACTTCCTATGCACTCAAAAACAGGATGGAACACAATCTATTTCTCTACAACTCATTGAAGCGCACAAAGCAGCTATTCAAGCCCCTGCATGAGGGTCATGTAGGGATGTATGTATGCGGACCGACGGTATATGGAGACGCCCACTTGGGGCATGCCCGCCCTGCAATCACGTTCGACATTCTCTTCCGTTATCTCCGTCACCTCGGATATAAAGTGCGTTATGTGCGTAATATTACCGACGTGGGTCACCTCGAACATGACGCAGACTCAGGCGAAGACAAGATAGCGAAAAAAGCGAGACTCGAACAGCTTGAACCCATGGAGGTGGTTCAACTTTACCTCAACCGCTACCATCATGACATGGAAGCGTTAAACGTTCTTCCTCCAAGTATTGAGCCACACGCCTCCGGTCATATCATCGAACAAATCGAATACGTCAAGAAGATCATTGATGCAGGATATGCTTACGAAAGTCAGGGATCTGTATATTTCGATGTAGAAAAGTATAACAACGATCACAAATACGGCATCCTTTCCGGAAGAAATATCGAGGATATGCACAATGCAACCCGATCTCTCGATGGACAGGATGAAAAACGGAATCCTCTTGACTTCGCACTTTGGAAAAAGGCATCACCGGAGCATATAATGCACTGGCCTTCACCATGGAGCGAAGGTTTTCCCGGTTGGCACCTCGAATGCTCCACTATGGGTGAGAAATATCTCGGTGAGAAGTTCGACATACATGGTGGAGGTCTTGACCTGATGTTCCCTCATCATGAATGCGAGATCGCACAGAGTGTGGCGGCTCAAGGCCATGAGGCGGTGAACTACTGGATTCATAACAACATGATCACCATCGAGGGTAAAAAGATGGGTAAGTCGTATAACAACTTCATCACTCTTGAACAGTTCTTCGAAGGCTCACACCCATTGCTTACACAGGCATATTCACCCATGGTGATCCGCTTCTTCATCCTGCAGGCTCAATACCGGAGCACCGTAGATTTCTCAAACGAAGCCCTTCAGGCTGCAGAGAAAGCATTGCAGAAAATGCTTGACATTTATCGCCGTCTCCAGAACTTGCTCCCCGCTGAGAAATCAACAGTGGAAATGCCGGATTTCATGACCCAGGCTTACGAGGCGATGGACGATGACCTGAACACCCCGATAGTGATAGCTACCCTTTTCGAGGCTGGAAAGGTGGTCAACTCAGCTACGGACGGCAACATCAAATTGAATGCCGAAGACCTCGCCAAATTGCGTCACCTCTTTGACACTATGCTTGTTGACCTTCTCGGCATCAAGACAGGCACAGATGAGGCAGGAGCAGACATGAAACCGTTTGAAGGAGCTGTTGATCTTTTAATGGACATACGCAAGAATGCCAAAGAGATGAAAGACTGGGCAACCTCCGACCTTATCCGTGATAAGCTCTCCGCACTTGGTTTCAACGTCAAAGACACCAAGCAAGGAGTTGAATGGAGCCTTAAATAATAGAATAGTCCAAGTTGTTTGCAACTTGGACTATTTCATTCAAACTTAATATCCAAAATAAAAAAACTGAAGTCTTCTTGACTTCAGTTTTTTTATTTAAGAGTCTTAATATCCAACCGGTTCTATCCGGAATTTATAACCATAGTCTGTATCGTGAGAGATACGGAAATGCTCTCGCGGACCGGGACCACAGCTTGCATTACCAAGACCTTCTTGGATACAATCCAAATTCAATACAACTTCATCGCGGCGTATTTCAGGAAGACTATGCCCATAGACTGCATCCCATAAATCTTTATCGGTATGGTGCAGCGCGGAGAAGCTCAAGGAGCTGTCGGATGTGATCTTCAATCCCCTTCCAGCCTTGTCAACAAGCGTCAGCCAACGGGTATCCTCACGTCCACCCATACTTTGGGCACGCACGTAATGTTCGGTCATTGAATCTACCGACGAAGAATACAATCCTATGTAGGCGGCATTCTTGCGGTCGCGATAGTTTTCTATAGGTCCCCTGCCGAACCATGTAAGGTTATCAAAACCGGGAGCAAGCATCATCGAAACACCCAATCTCGGCATATCGGTATCCGAGGGGGCACGGAAGCGTGCATCCACATCTATACTGCCGTTTCCATAAACAGTATATGTAAGTGTGTGCGGCACCTTAGTTCCCTTACCTATCTGCGCTTCCAACTCAGCCACGACCGTGGCTGAACGTTTGTCATCGGCAAGTTGCCATGTAAAGTTTTTCAACGACACTACTGTGTTCTCCCATTTACGGGGCGAATTATTAATGGCACGATACCAATTAAATTGCGGACCGCAGTTATTGTGCAGATGTTCAACACCGCCATTCATCAACCGTATGAGTTGACCGGTAGAGACATCAAATGACACTTCACCGCCATCATTACGGAAACGCAGAATACCATCCTGACCAACAGCCCCGTCCAGCGGTCCGTCATTCTTATCAGTAATTGCAAGGCGTCCTTGGGGATTCTGCGCCATCCCGTTGAGCGGGAACTGTGCCGTAGCCACTACATGACCTCCGTCTGCCCAGTTACAATCATTTTTCAAACGGGCTTCATAATATATATGCCACTCAGATGAAACTGAATCAGTAAGAAGACGCTCCACCGGCACATGTATAGTACGACGTTCACCCGGAGGACAATCAGGCATTCCAAACAATTCTTCCTTCACTGTCTTACCATCCTTTTCAAGACGATAATACAAATTGAAATGAGTAAGGTTCAACGCATTATAACGGTTATGCACTTCAACACTATTCAAATCGTTCCTCTTGAATGACAGATATTGATAAACCCTCTTCACCTCCATTAGTTTAGGGGTGACGCGGCGATCAGCAGTGATAATGCCGTTGCAACAAAAATCATGATCATTCGGGGTATCGCCGAAACTTCCTCCAAAATAAAGATTCGAATCCGGTTCACCCGGTTTGCACAACGCCTGATCAACCCAGTCCCAGATGCAGCCTCCGATCATTCGATCCGAGTTATATTCGATATAATCCCAATATTCATCAAGATTACCTATGGCATTACCCATGGCATGAGCATATTCACACAGGAAGAAAGGTTTATTGCGCTGCGCCTTGTCGGTTTCAATCATACTTTCAATCGAAGGATACATGCGCGAATCAATATCGGCACAATCGTTCATACCTTCATAATGTATGGGACGTGAATTGTCAAGAGCCTTCACTGCATCACGTTCGGCAACAACATTGCAACCTCCCCCCGACTCGTTTCCGAGACTCCAGAAAATAACACAGGGGTGATTCTTATCGCGTTGCACCATACGCACCGCGCGATCTACAAAAGCATCCATCCATGAGGGAGTGTCGGTAATCGACATATTGCCGTGACATTCCTGATCAGCTTCGTCCATCACATAGATTCCGTAATAATCACACAATTCATACATGCGTGTATCCTTGGGATAATGGCTCGTCCGCATGGTGTTAAGGTTATGGCGTTTGAACATGAGCACATCCTTCACCATAGTCTCCAATGGTACTGCCTTGCCTAAACGAGGATGAATATCATGATGATTAGCCCCCTTGAACATAGTGAGGCTACCGTTTATATAAACCTTATCATCGCGTATCTCTATATTACGGAAACCGAATTTTCTTGTAGTAGCCTCAAGCAATTTGCCATCTCCATCAAGAAGCTCCACATTGACAGTATATAACGCAGGTGTCTCGGCACTCCACAATTCAGGATCACGAATAGCCCCCTTGGTGTCTACGTCAATTATCTCTCCTGCTTTTACGGCAGCCAAAGAAGAAGAGAACTGTTTGAGCCTCCTTCCGTCAGGAGATATAAGTTCCACCCTGATAGAGGCTTTGTTGTCTTTCTTCCCATAATTCTTTATTGACCCTTTCACCTTAAGAGTACCTTTGTCATAACGCGAACTGAGATCTGAGGTCAAATGAAGATCTGCAAGCATGGTCTTGGGAGAAGCTGTCAGATACACATCCCTGAAAATACCACTAAGACGGAACATGTCCTGATCCTCCAGATAACTGCCATCGGACCATCTGTACACTTCTACCGCCAACAAATTTGATTTGCCAGGTTTCACATATTTCGTGATATCGAAACGTGCATCATTGTTAGCCCCCTGGCTGTAACCTACTTTTTTACCGTTCACCCATACGTACATTGCGCTATACACGCCACCGAACGTAATGAACACCTCTTTATCCGTCCAGTCCGAGGGCATGGTAAACTCCGTGCGATAGGATCCCACTGCATTAGGTTCTTTCTCCACCGTATATCCTTTCTGTCCTTGTATGAAAGGAGGATTGTTACGGAAGGGGTAAGTTATGTTCGTGTAAATTGGTGTGCCATAACCATGCATCTCCCAATTCGAAGGAACTGGAATCTCACCCCATCCTGAATCGTCAAAATCCATGCGATAGAACTTCGCGGGACGTTCTTCTGGTTGTTTAACCCAATTAAATTTCCAGTTTCCATTGAGCAATTTGTAACGGCTTGAACGGTTCCGTTCCCAAGGTTTCGCATAACTTGGGTCCGCCTTCATCTCATTGACAGATGCAAAAGGTATGAAAGTCGCTTTCCCGGGCTCTTTATTGATCGCAAAAATATGCTCGTTTTCCCAATCGTTGGAACTTTTTGTCTTCAACGGATCAACCTTGATCTTAACATTAGACTTTACCAGCGTCCATTCCCGTCCCGAGTCAGACATATCAACAGGCAACTGAAAAAGAGGCTCTCCAACCAATGCTGATCCGGGATATCCAAGTTCATATCCACTCGCAACGGAGGTAAACCGAACCTTTCCATTCGGGCATTCAGTAACTTTCCAATGCTGATTACGATTATCAGCACCATAATTCCATTGCAGCACATCCCGTTTTTTAGCGCCCTCGCCACCATTGTCAATAGCCATCTGAGATGCTACGCCAACAATACAGTAAACATTGTCGGAACCGGCAACCGGAACAAGACGCCACACCTGAGATTCTTTCTCCTCTACCCTCTTTGCAATAACAAGCTTCGCACCGGCATTGACATTACCTTGGTTGTCAATCACGAGACCGCTCTCATTCTTTATTTCATACAATGCAGAGGAGTCAATCTTAAACGCATACGCATTTAAGCATACTCCAACTGACATTACAGCACACAGCATACATGCCGTAACGGTTCTCAAACAATTTTTCATACCATTCATTTCAATATTTCAGACTGTTTGTAAACACCGAACGTATGTAATGCCGGACATGCCCCGCCATCTTCAATATTGAGACGTACAAATCGGGCGGTAACGGGTTCAAAACGCTCTATCCACTTATGCCCGACGCTCTGTTTGCCTGTCGCCTCGGGAATCTTATGCCATTTCTTTCCGTCTGCCGACCATTCCACGCTCCATTTGTTGGTGCGCTGACCGAGATCGATAACCTCCTGCAGCATCAGGCAATCGAAAGAAGTTGCCTTTGGCAATTTGAATGTAACAACGCTTGAATTTACGCCGTCACGTCCGGCATAATATGTTTTAGAATCTCCATCAATAAGGTTCTTTGCACCGAATCTGCCCCCACGATTGTTAGTCGCATTCACAGAGCTTCCTTTCAAAAGGTTATTTGAAAAGGTTTCGTCAATCCCCTGACGCAATTTCGCTGCATGAAGCGAGTCTTTGGGATGGATAAGTCCCCGACGGTCAGGAGGGAAATTAAGGAGGAGCACACTATTTCGCCCCACAGAAGTGCAATAGATATCCCACAGTTCCTTCACACTTTTCACCCGAGAGTCTTCTTCGGGATGATAGAACCAGCTCGGACGTATAGAAACATCCGTCTCTGCCGGAATATAGGCATCACCATTGTAGCTACCTTCGTTCAGACCCTGATAATATGCAGCCTCGTCGCGGATGCAAATTGAATCTGTGGTTGCCCAACAAGGGTCGCCAACATGTCCCGCTTCATTACCCATCCACCTCACATCGGCGAAAGGATATGAATTTTTCGTTCCGAAGATTACACAATCAGGCTGATTTTCGCGCACTATGCCATACCAGTGGGCATAAAGTGGAGTTGTAAGTTCATCCGCGCCTGCTCCGTCCCACCATGTTTCCCAGATCTTTCCATATCCGGTCATTAGTTCACGCAACTGCGAAGCGTAATAATCATTATATTTTTGTGTTGTATAGTCGGGATGCAAATGTTCATGCCTGTCATGTGGTCCGAGATAAATTCCCGCCTTAATACCATAATCTTCGCAAGCATCTACAAATTCGCGAACCACATCACCTTTTCCACCCTTCCATGCCGAATTTTTAACGCCATAATCAGTATAGCTGCTCGGCCAGAGGCAGAAACCGTCGGCATGCTTTGCCGTCAGGATGGCAGATGGAATCCCCGCAGCACGGAGCGTCTCCATCCATTGTTCGCAATTAAGCTCTGTCGGATTGAATATCGCAGCCGGTGCACGTCCGTCACCTTCATTTACAAAATCCTCAAACGTGTTTATCCCGAAATGGAAAAACGCAATCATCTCTCTGTCGTACCATTCTTTCTGACGTTCGCTCGGAACCAAGCCAAAAGGTTCGGGAGCTTTCTGAGCAGAAGCCGTAACACCGGCAGCGGTGAGGCATAATGATATCACCAGTTTTGAAGTTCTCATTTTGGTTAAATAGATTTATTTGTTCCGTTAATAAAAAAGTATTGCTTGTTGAAGCCTTTAAAGAATTAACTTAAAAAACTTCGCCTTAGAACCCACATGCAAAATTAGCACCTTAGTATTACCATCCGGATTAACAATAAGGTAAATTAAGATTTATTAAGAAATAAAATTTGCTCTCAAAATCACACCGCACGCAGCCACACATAAACATCTGACAAGAACAGATAAAAACCATTTTAATCACGGGTTAACAAACTAATTTTTGGATTAATCCAAAAATTAACCCATACTTAATCCACGGATTAAGTGCGTGTTGATAGTTTTGAGCCGTCTTTTAGAACCCCACCGGCGCATTTGCGGATTTTCATTGGAAATTCACTTTGCGCACATAAGGAATAAGATGTTTTCCTTAAAACTTAAACCATCTTACAAAACTACACATCAGATGAACAAACAAAGTATCATGGTGGCAAAGGCGGCATTACCTCTGGCTATGCTATTGGCATCCGGCTGCCCTATCTACGCCACAGCTCAGGTCTCATCTGCACAAAACAAAGTGCGGACAGGACAAAATTCCCAACAGTTTGAAATAAAAGGCTCGGTCACCGACATCAATGGAGAGCCACTAATCGGAGTCACGATCAGGATTGTAGGAAGCAATCAGGCGGCACTTACCGACATTGACGGTAATTTTTTCTTAAAAGCCGCAAAAGGTGACAAGATACAGTTCAGCTACATCGGCTACCAGCCAAAAGAGATAACTGTAAATTCCGATGCCCCGATTAAAATCCAACTGGAGGAAAACTCAAAATTACTTCAAGAGGTTGTAGTTGTCGGTTATGGCACTCAAAAGAAAGTTAACCTGACAGGAGCTGTGTCCAGCCTGTCTTCAGAAGACATTGAGAACCGCCCCATCACCAACCTTAGCCAAGGATTGCAAGGTATGATAGGCAACCTCAACATATCTGCCGAAAACGGTGCCCCCGGTAAAGGATTCGGATTTAACGTGCGAGGCACTACATCCGTAAACTCTGCCGGTCCTCTCGTGCTTGTCGATGGCGTACAAATGGATCCGAACCTCATTAACCCGGCAGACGTGGAGAACGTATCTGTTCTGAAAGATGCCGCTTCCTCATCCATCTATGGTACGCGTGCGGCATATGGAGTGGTGCTCATCACAACTAAGAAAGGTAAACAACAGGACAAACCGAAAATTTCATTCTCAAGCAACTGGTCATGGGATCAGCCTACCGTAATGCCGGAATACATGGATTCATGGACATTCGCCAATTTCCATAACCTCGTAAACCGCAATTCAGGTGGTGGCGACTATTACGATCAGACTCAGATGGAACACATCTGGGCATATTATAAAGACCCGAAACATAACCTGCCTGTATATATCGACCCGTCTAACCCCGATAAATATATGTATTGCGGCAACACGGACTGGATCAACGAAGTTCGCAAGAAAACTTCTTTTGTTCAGCAATATACGCTTTCGATCAACGGAGGTAACGAAAAAACCACATATTATGGTTCTGTCGGTTTCCTTGATCAGGGAGGGCAACTGAAATACTACGATGACAAATACCAGCGTTTCAACGCTGCCATGAATGTCAACACGAACGTGACAAAATGGCTCAACGTTGGCATGAAGATGAATTACAACCATACCAACAGAGATACCCCTCACGGCAACAACAGCGACGGCATGGAAAACATCTTCTATGGAGCCGACCTCCGCCCGTTCATGCCGGTATATCACCCCGACGGAAATTTCTCCGGACAAGGAAGCTGGACCAACATGGCTGCAACGCAGGCGCTTTCCGGAAGCCGCGTGCATAAAGAAAACGACCTTTGGCTCACCGGTGCATTGAGAATAACACCCCTTCAGGGATGGACCATTAATGCCGACTACACTTTCAATGTTTACAATCTCGGAAAAAAATATCACGGAAAAGAAATCATCGAGCATTATGCAAATCCGGAAGTGACAACGATTTTCCCTCATATCACTCCAAGCTCCGTAGAATTTACATCTGACGAAGACTACTACCATGCGGCAAACATATTCTCCGATTACGAACGTCAATTCGGGCTCCATAACCTAAAGGTGCTCGTCGGCTTCAACTGGGAGCGTAAAGACTATCGCTGGTTCAATGCCAAGCGTGAAGACCTCATAAGTCCTGACATCGCAGGTTTAGGCATGGCATCTGGTGAAAAATATAACGGCAGTGGCGAGCATTCATGGGCAACAATGGGCTATTTCGCACGCATCAACTATAATTACGACAACCGTTACTTATTGGAACTTAACGGGCGCTACGACGGATCTTCTAAATTCCCCAAGGATAACCGTTTCACATTCTTTCCGTCATTCTCTGCCGGATGGCGCTTATCACAGGAACGTTTCTTTGAAGACGCACGCCAATGGGTGAACGAACTGAAAATACGCGCATCATACGGTTCTCTCGGAAACCAATCGGTAGGCGGCGACTATCCATACATCGCGACCATGGGCGCAAACGGCGAAATGGGGTATCTTATCGATGGTAAAAAGATCGCATCCGTGTCTGCACCGGGACTTGTCAGCCAATACCTGACATGGGAAACCGTGCATCAACTTGACTTCGGTATCGATTTCCAGGCACTCAACAGCCGCCTGTACGGCACATTCGACTGGTATCAGCGTATAACCAAAGACATGGTTACATCCGGACGCCCACTTCCTGCAGTTCTCGGCACAGGCTCACCGCAAGCTAACACTGCTGACCTGCGCACAATCGGATGGGAGCTAAACCTCGGATGGCGCGACAGACTTGGATGCGGACTTTCATATGACGTAAGCCTCGTCCTCTCCGACTATACGGCAAAAATCACCAAATTCAACAACCCCGAAAAAATCATCGGTGAAGACAACCACTATGAGGGTGAGACATGGGGTGAAATATGGGGTTTTGAAAGCGACGGTTTATTCCAGACTCCCGATGAAGTGGCTTCTCATGCCGACCAAAGCGAACTTTACGGAGGGGGATGGTATCCTGGAGATGTCAAATTCAACGACCTTGACGGAGACAAAAAGATTTCATATGGAAAAAATACCGTCAATGATCCGGGCGACCGTCGTATCATCGGTAACAAGGAACCTCGCTATGCTTACGGTATCAAGGCAAACTCCGATTGGAAAGGCATTGACTTAAGCCTTTTCTTCCAAGGTATCGGCAAACGCGATGTGGAACTCGGAGGCAACCAGTTCTGGGGATTCGGTAATGAATGGCACGTGCCTTTCAAACACTCACTCGATTGCTGGACAGAAGACAACCGTGACGCTTACTTCCCGAGACCGACATATGAAAACGTAACAGGCAACCGAGTAACATCCACTCGCTATCTCCAGGATGCATCATATTTCAGGCTCAAGAACCTGACTGTAGGATATACGCTGCCGGCAAATCTCACCAACAAATGGAAAATAGACAAAGTGCGCATTTATTTCAGCGCGCAGAATCTTTTCACCATAGATCACCTCTTTGACATATATGATCCCGAAACCCTTAGCCTCGGGACTTATCCCTTACAGAAAGCTTTCTCTTTCGGTCTTAACATAACCCTTTGATAGATAATTCATGAAAACAAAAAATATATTCCTGATAGCCGCAGCCATGTGCGGCACAATCCTGACATCATGTGAGGATGCACTTGATCTCTATCCGGTCGACTCAGTGTCCGATAAGAATTTCTGGAACACTCCCAAAGACCTTGAACTATATGCAAACGGCTTCTACGGAATTCTTCCGGGTGCTCTCGGACCCGGTGCTGATGACCAGTCGGACTGTTTTGTAAATGAAAAACCTGACACCTGGCTCTTCAATCAGGAATCCAAACCGTCATCAGGCGGCGGATGGAGCAGTGGAGACTGGGGCAATATACGCTCATGCAACTATTTCATGACGCGTTATAAAAGGGCGTCAGGCAGCGAAACAGAAATCAACCGTCAAGTGGCTGTAGTAAGATTTTTCCGTGCTTGGGAATACTTCTATAAAGTGCGCCGTTTCGGAGATGTGCCTTGGTATGAAACAGACCTCAACGTGGATTCGGAAGAACTATACAAGGGGCGCGACAGTCGCAAATCAGTATTCAAGAAAATGCTCGAAGACATTGATTTCGCCATCACCTGGCTGCAGGATGCCGGATCAGTGCCATCAGGGAGACTGCATAAAGATGCTGCGCGTGCATTTAAGATGAGGGCTTGCCTTTATGAAGCGTCATTCCGTAAATATCACGGACTTGAAGACTACGAAGAGCTCTTTCAGGAAGCTGCAGATGCAGCAATGGAGATCATAGAAACGGGAAAATATGACATATGGAGCAACGGTAAACCGGAAAGCGACTATTACAACCTGTTTATTCAGGAAGACCTCGCCAATAACCCGGAATGCATTATGCCTCGCGTATATGAGGCAAAACTGCTCATGCATAACAACACCCGCCAGCTTGAAGAGTCTTACACGGGTATGAGCCGCGCAATGTTCGAACAGTATCTATGCTCCGACGGCAAACCTACCGGAGTAAGCCAGTCATACGGTTCCGAAGCGCAGATGCTCTCCGATGAAATCATGCGTCGTGATCCGCGTCTTGCCCAGACTATCGACAATCCTACGCTCGCTTTCAAAATCAATGGAGACGGAACACCCTCCTATAATGCCCTGCCTTCGCTTGACACCAAATACTGTACCACGGGATATCATGTCATGAAATATCATTCTCCCGATCCGGCGCAATGGAACATCGGACTTTCAACTCTTGACGTGTTTATTTTCCGTTATGCCGAAGTATTGTTAGGATATGCCGAGGCTATGGCTGAATTGGGTATGTGCACACAGGATGTTCTTGACATAACCATCAACCGTCTGCGCGACCGAGTGAACATGCCTCATCTCACGGAAGAAGTAGGTTACACCGATCCCAACTGGCCAGATTATGGTTATTCACTCACCCCTCTGCTTTATGAAATACGTCGCGAACGCGCTGTGGAACTTCTTGGCGAAGGATTCCGTTGGGACGATATTGTGCGTTGGAAAGCAGGCAAGCTATTGGAAAACCCGAAAAGCATGCTCGGCATGAAAGTTACAGACGCCATGAAAGATGCTTACGGCAATTTCTCACGCACAGTAAGCTCCGATGGATACATGATGGTATATCCGGAAAAAAATTCCCGTATATGGGACGACAAACTGTATCTGCGTCCTATACCCATCGATGAAACCACACTTAACCCGAATCTACTTCCCAATAACCCCGGTTGGTAATTGTCTAAACATATTTTTGACCATCCAATCGCAATTAACATAAAAACGATGAATACAAAAATATTTTCAACATTTTTATTGTCAGCGATGCTAATAGGTGCATCGTCTTGCAGCAACGATGATAACGACACCGTTTTCATGCCGGATGCACAGACAATAGTTAAAGTAAACTTCTTTATTCAGGACGAACCTGCAGTAAATACATTCACTATAAAAGTCACCCCTCGCACTTATCCTGACCTAAATCCATCCGGACTTCCACATGACGCCAAAGTATATGTTATGGCAGATCCGTCAAAAGTTGAAAGTTTCAATTCCCAGAGGGGAACCAAATATCAGGCACTTCCCGAGGGTTGCTATACGGTGGATCCACACGGCATAATCAAGGCAGGCAAAACAGAATCGGAACCTATAGCCATAAGCATAGACGCAAAAGGTAAGATAGAACAATTCACCGACTATCTTCTTCCGGTCAGCATTGTTGGTGCCGAGGGTGTCGCTACGGACGATTGCTGCCAGACGATGTATTTCGTTTATCGCGGAAGCATGGATGCCAGCGGAGCCACACTCTTAGACCGCAGCAAATGGAAAGTTCTTGCCGCATCTTCAGAGGAACCGCGTGAAGGAGACTGGGGAAACAGCGGACTTAAGGAAGCGTGCATAGACGATAATCTGTCTTCATTCTGGAGCACAGCCTGGGATGCCAGCCATCCGGAGCCTCCACATTGGATCGAATTTGATCTTGGCGAAGAAATCAAGATTTCAGGATTTGCGATCCAGCCACGCAAAGAAGGTGCCGACGGCACCAAAGAAATGACAATCGAGGTCAGCGATGACAGAATATCCTGGAAACCTGCCGGTGATTTCAAAGACATAGAGCCACGCGGTGAATATCGTTCATTCCTTCCGGGAAGCGTCACGGCAAGATACATCAGGCTTACAATCACTGCCGTGCATGGAGGACCTCATGTCACAATAAGTGAATTTAATCTTTTTTAAACCTATTACAGTCTAACAACTGATTTTTTTAAATTTTATGAAACATATCATATATACCATCGGGATAGCCGCATGCATGTTGACATCATGCAGCAACGATCCTGAAGGAATCTCTTTCCCCGATTATGACTGGGGAAGCAATAACCAAGGACTCACAGAAACCCTCGTTGACCCATCTGAACCACTTGTTCGGGGATATGTACATCAAAAAGGACGTGAACTCAAATCCATTAACGTTATTTCATCCGGCAATCTCAACGACAACGAACGTGTTCTCGTTTCTACCCTTGCAGGATTGGCAGCCCGCGTTTCAGGTGACCAAGTTTATATAAATGAAGGCGGACCTTCGGCAGTATGGCTCAAGGAAATGGAAGACTCTTATGGCATACGCCTAAAGACTCACAGCACATGGGCGTCACTGCTTTCACATTATCTTGAAAAGGGTATTGTCAATGGATATATACTGTATCGTCCTTATTCCGACGGGAAATCACACTCTATAAACGTTGCCACGACCCTTTGCGGAATCCTGAGGGGAGTAGCGGTAATAGAAGACATGGTGCCACGCCTCCGCTCAATGGGAATAACCAAGGAACTCGCAGACGTGCGTGACCATGATGAGAAATGGCTTTACGAAAACTTCCGCGACAAACTTGACAATTCTCTTGCCGCTGATTTAAAACCCGATATAAACCATCATTTGCGCGATTATGTATCCATGACCAACGCCTTCGCGTTCTATGATTACAATGCGCGCAATGACTGGAGCTGGCGCTCTGAAATTCTCAGTGGGCTTGACAACGGAGCTTATTGTTTCGGATATTATGATGCCGATGAATGGGGAATGGTAAATAATGCTTCCTCACTCGGAGTGTCGATGCTTCCGTCTGATCTCGCTGCAAACCTTGCGACAATGAGCAGTATTCACGATACAAACGGACTCACACAACGCGCGGCAACCAAAGAGGTAGAAACTGAAGAAAACGTGCATTACGTCACGTTCCTGGTGAGCGACGGAGACAATATAGCATTCAACCTTTGGAGCATGCAGGAATATTTTTCAGATCCCGCACACGGGCAATTTCCGATAGGGTTCACGATATCCCCTTCGCTCTATGACCTTGCCCCCGCCGCCATGCACTGGTATTACAGGAACAGCCGAGCAAACGATTATTTTGTGGCAGGACCAAGCGGAAGCAGTTATATCTTCCCGAGCAAAATGCCTGATGACAAACTTGACGCTTATCTGACTCAACTTAACGGATATGTGGAAAAATCAGGTCTCACGATATGCAATATCCTTGACCAGGGAATAATGGACAACCCGCGTGTATATAATAAATATCTGGCTCAACCCAACATTGATGCCATGTTCTATACAGGATATGCCGAGAAAGGAGATGGACGTATCAAGTTCTCCGATAACGGCAAGCCAATAATCGAACAGCGTAGCGTGCTTTGGGAAGGAATCGACGGGGGATCCGACCGAGGTGAAGAACGATCGGTAATAGCCCAAATCAACAGCAGACCTGCCGATCCCCACTCTGCAGATGGATACACTTTCGTATTCGTGCATTGCTGGACCAAAACACAGGCAAACATAAAAACCGTTATCGACGCATTGAATCCGAACGTAAGAGTTGTGGCACCGGACGTATTCGTACAATTAGTTAAACAGAATTTAGGTCAAAAATAAATATATAAAAAGACTCTCTTCAACAGGTAATTTTTTAAGGTGCAATCGAACTCGTCTTGGCTTAGAGATAAGCAAGACGAGTTCACTTATTTATCCCCAACTTGCTCGAACGAGCGGCAATAATCCTCTCCCATTACTTTATAATGCTCTTTAACAAAAGCATTATAAATATTCCTTGCTTTTCCTTCTCGCTTCATACGCATATTGACTTTCACGGCATATTCCATAGCCAGTTCTGAAAGGGGATCAATAATAGCAAGAACCTTACATGCTGAAAGAGTACCGGAATTATCTCCATTCTTGAAACATTTCATAATCCTTTCAGACAATATGGATATTGAATAATTCTCTACTCGTTGACGGACATAATCAAAACCATACCATTCCATGCCCTGAAGGAATTTACCCCTGCCGATAATAGGCAATACATCAGAAAAGGCGAAATCATTTTCAGCAGATACCAAAAAACCGTCAGTAACGTGATACATATTGGAATAATCACAATAAAACTCATCTGCGATTTCCACTTTAAAATATCCCTTACGATACACAAGGTCAATCCCATCAAATTCCTGCAACACTTTACGCAGTTTGTTGATAGTTACATTCTTTAGGTTTTTTATATTTTCATCAGGCTTATCGGGCCAGAACAACCCGTTCAGGTCAGACGACAGAACCCCGTCCTTGCCAATACTATTTACAAGAAGGTATATGAATAACTGTCTATTCTTGGGCGTGAACATGTATGCCACATCATGCCCATTCCGGTCAAAAGCAGTAAACAGTCCGAACAGTTGCATAGAATTACGCTTAGGAAAAGCGACTTGCTCATTAACAGGCTCATATTCGCATAAAGCAACAGAGTTTCCATCTTCCCGAACCTTAATTTTAGCATTCACGACTTTACGTCGTTTCCACAGCCATAGACCGGCTCCTCCGACCGGTAATACTAAAAGTGATAACCACCAACCTCCTGACCATAACGATTCGGAACGTTCGTAACGCCTGACCTCCGCAAGACTCACAGGCGGAGCGTTAAGTGAATATATGCATATGGAATTAGCACCCCCCTTATCAAGTTCATCGGCAACCTTAAACTCCTGCACAACGCAATAAAGCCGGGCATTGTCTCGGCTGAAATATAGGGCGGCATTAGTGGCAATCTCCTCGGATATAATAGGGATGGAATCACCAAGAGCCTCATAACTGCCATCGGCAACCGACATCCTATAAAGTTGCAACACACTATAAGGATGAAACTCCGGATAGGCAATTACATAAAGATAATCTTCATCAGGACTTGGAACCATAAATCTTGTCGGCACCCTGTCACACTCCGGAGCGGGATGTTCCCACAATTTTTTCACGACACCTTTCTCAAGGTCAATCTTGTAAAGATCATAATAATATTCAACCCCGACATCCTGTTTTCCCTGTGCATTCCCTTTTCCACCATAGACATAAAGGCTTTTATTATCTTTCGCAATACACATAGAGGCAAAGAAGCGCGGAGTAATCACGTCTCCTGTAAAACGCAGCGTATCCCAACTGCATGTGTTCAGGTCATACTCTATTAAATCATTATAATACCTTCTGTTACCATATCCACCCAAAAACAGAATCTTACCCTTCTCCGGGAAATATGCCGCGGAATGATGATGCATCTGCAAGTTTACGCTACCCTTATCCTTAACATCACACCGAAGTTTTTTAATATCAATCTCCCCTACAAACGTCCGGTCATAATCAAGTTCATAACCTACGATAACATTATTGAGAGGATTATAAAAACCCATTCCGAGACGGTTGTACCATTCCTTGTCAATATATGAAAACTGTTGCCGTGTAACAGTTTTATGCCTCGGATCGAACATGGTTATTGAATCTCCCGAATAAATCACAAATTTCCCAAGGGCATCCGCAAAAACACATCCTGCCTCGGATTTGAAATCAGACGAAAATATCTTGTTCCAATAATATGAACGGTTAATAAGCCATATCGGATTGCTGACTTCCCCAATTATCCTGCCATCTGAACAATGGACATCCGTGCCTTTGCTTTCGTCAAGCGGGAATTTAAATTCCTTACCGTCAAGCTTCACCGACAGATTATTAATAGAAAATGACGCCGTTTCCAGGATATGCCCGCACATTCCGAAATATATTTGTGGCGAGAACGGTTCCTTGTCAAGTCCCATAACACTTCTTACAACTTCGTTGCCGATCTTGACCACTACACTGTCAGTCTTCATGTTCATCAATACTGAAACAGGCAACTTGCGGGGAAAACTATCAATCGGGAATTTAGCTTCTGCGAGAATTTTCTTCCCATCTTGAGCAAAAGACAAAATGCCATGTTTATCAGCAAATGAATATGTCATATTAAACGCTTTTGTGCCTTCTGCATTTTTCACGAACAAAATATATCCCGGACTGTCAAGATTATAAGGCGTATACTCAAAATCCAATTGCAGGGTACTTACAGATTTGGGCACAAAATCCTTCTTTATTACACAATATGACGAACGGTCGGCAAACCTACGCTCCTTCCCGGGAAATAGCAAACCTTTTGCATGGCATAATCCAGCCGACGACAAGAGAAGTATTATTAATGATGCAAGGTATCTTTTCATATATACTTATTGGGACACATTCAACTTGTGCTTATCCTACTGCAAAGATAATATTTGTAAGTGATAAAACAATACAGTCAATACCACAATCATGAAGAAGCTATTTAGAAGCTATATAACTCTATATTTTTATTATCTTATTCTGTAAAAAGCGACGAAAAGGATCAATAATCATGGCAATAATATATATGACAAACGTGCCGGCTATCGCCGTTAGCGTGAACATGGAAAGAGACAAGTCGTTCCAATAATTGCAGACTTGCGGGCGTATTAAATTTCCCCAAAGCTCAGGTGCCTTATGAATCAAGTAAACGGCAAATGCAGACCTTGCCATATAATTGACAGCTCTTGATTGGAAACGGAAGGTCAAGAACAACATAAAGAAACTTACAGATGCAAGAATAACAAACGGCGAATTATATGCAAAAGCTTTCACCGGTTCCAGCCATAGCGACGACACGAAAATCAACGCTACAGACAGCAAATATATCAAAACGGCACCAATCCTTACTTTCCCGCCATTCCTATAACTGCTATTAATCCACCTTCCTATAAGATACATGAGAACCAACTGGATCACAGTATATCCGGTTGGATTAAACGCACCACCCCACCACCAACCGCTCCATATATTGAACACAATAAATATTCCGAGAACCCATGCAAACTGTTTTCTTGTAAGCATTTCAACTCCGGCGTTAAGCATCGGACTGAGCACCATAAGACAGAAG